>NZ_SDPL01000380.1 GCF_004135055.1 Agromyces binzhouensis
CCTGCTCGGCGGCCTGCTGGGCGGCGGCAAGCGCTGAGGCCGCGCTGACGCTGCGCGGAGCGGCGCCGAGCGCCCTGCGTAGACTGGCACGGTGCCAGTGAACCCCGAGCTGCAGGGGCGCGAGTTCGCGCCGACCGCGCCGTACCTCGTCGGCCGCGAGAAGGTGCGCGAATTCGCGCGCGCCGTGTTCGCGGCCAACCCGATCAACCACGACGTCGACGCCGCGCGCGCCGCGGGCCACGCCGACATCGTCGCGCCGCCGACCTTCGCGGTCGTCGTGCAGGAGCACACGCTCGCGCAGCTGCTCGCCGAGCCCGACGCGGGCATCGACTTCACCCGCGTGGTCCACGGCGACCAGCGGTTCACGTCGACGCGGCCGATCGTCGCGGGCGACGAGCTCACCGCGACGCTCACGGTGTCGAGCGTCAAGACCCTCGGCGCGCACTCGATGGTCACCGCCGAGTCCGTGATCACCGACGCGGAGGGCGCGCACGTCGTGACCGCGATCTCCACCCTCGTCGTGCGAGGAGACGACTGATGACCGAGACCGTCGCGGCCCCCGCCGCCCCCGACTTCGACGCGCTCGCCGTCGGCGACGTGGTCGCCGAGCGCGAGTTCCACCTGACGCGCGACTCGCTCGTCCGCTACGCGGGCGCATCGGGCGACTTCAACCCGATCCACTACCGCGACGACGTCGCCGCGTCGGTCGGCCTCCCCGGCGTGCTCGCGCACGGCATGCTCACGATGGGCCTCGCCGTGCAGCCCGTCGTCGACTGGGCGGGCGACCCGGGTCGCGTCGCCGACTACCAGGTGCGCTTCACCCGGCCCGTCGTCGTCGACCCCGAGGCCGGGGCGGATGTCTCCGTCACGGCGAAGGTCGGCCAGCTCGACGCCGAGGCGCGCGCCGCGCGCGTCGACCTCACCGTGACCTTCGAGGGCGCGACCGTGCTGGGCAAGGCTCAGGTGCGCGTGGTGCTCGCCTGACATGAGCGAGCCGGGCACCACCGAGGGAACCGTCGAGCAGCACGGCGTGCCGTTCTCCGACCTCACGACGCTCCGCGTCGGAGGGCCGATCGATCGACTCGTCACGGCGACCCTGCAGCGCGAGCTCGTCGACCTCGTCCGCGAGGCCGACGCGTCGGGCGGGCGGTGGATGGTCGTCGGCGGCGGCTCCAACCTGCTCGTCGGCGACGACGGGTTCGCGGGCACCGTGATCCGGATCGCGACGAAGGGCATCGAGGTGCTCCCCGGCGCCGGGCCCGGAAGCGTGCACCTGCGCGTGCAGGCCGGCGAGGTCTGGGACGAGCTCGTCGCCTTCACGGTCGAGCGCGGCTTCTCCGGGCTCGAGGCGCTCAGCGGCATCCCCGGCTCGGTCGGCGCGGCGCCCGTGCAGAACATCGGCGCGTACGGCCAAGAGCTCTCCGACGTGCTCATCGGCATCGAGTTCCTCGACGAGGGCGCCGAACGCCCGCGCCGCATGTCGGCCGACGAGCTCGAGCTCGGCTACCGCACCTCGGTGCTGAAGCAGGGGCTCGCCGGGGTCGTCGTCTCGATCGAGATCGCCCTGCACGACACGACCGCCGAGCGCGAGGTGCTCGGCCAGGCGCTCGGCACTCCCGTCGCGTACGCCCAGCTCGCCGGCGCGCTCGGCGTGCAGCTCGGCGACCGCGTGCCCGTCGCCGACGTCCGCGACGCGGTGCTCGCACTCCGGTCGGGCAAGGGTATGGTGCTCGACCCCGACGACCCCGACTCGGTGAGCGCGGGCTCGTTCTTCACCAACCCGATCGTCTCGGAGCGCGTCGCGCGCACGCTTCCCGGCGACGCCCCGCGGTGGTACCTCGAGCCGGACGAGCCCGACGAGGTCGTGCCGCTCGCCGAGCTCGAGGCCCAGTCGCCGCTCGACGCGTTCCTCGCGCACCAGGCCGAGGTCGAGGCCGCCGAGGCGCACGCGCACGCCGACCCGGGCGAACCGCTCGTGAAGCTCTCGGCGGCGTGGCTCATCGAGCACAGCGGCATCCGCCGCGGGTTCGCCCTGCCGGGGTCGCGCGCGGCGATCTCGTCGAAGCACACGCTGGCGGTGACGAACCGGGGCGGAGCGAGCGCCGAGGAGCTCGCCCAGCTCGCGCGGTTCGTGCAGGGGCGCGTCCAGGCCGAGTTCGGCATCGTGCTGCACCCCGAACCCGTGCTCGTCGGCGTCGAGCTCTAGGCCGCGGGCCAGGCGCGCGCGCCGTGCCGCAGCGGCGGACCGTCAGCGCGCGGCATCCGCACCGGACCTCGTCGCCGACGGCCGGTAGACGTCCACCGCGCCCGGCATCACCCGGATCCGCGTGCGGTACCCCGGTGCCGACAGGTCGGCGGTGGCCGCGGCCGGCGCCTCGAGCGCGACCTCGCCGTCGTGCACGAACCCGGGCGGCCGTCCGTTCCTCGGCCGCACGTCGACCGTCAGGTCTGCGGTCGCGAACGCCTCGACCCGCTCGGGCACGAGTCGGAGGGCTCGAAGCACGGCGGCCGTCCGCTGGCCGAACGCGAGCGCCGCGATCGCGCCGGTCCGCGAACCGCGGTGCAGGACGCGCACGTCGAGCAGGCCGTCGTCGAGTTCGCGCCGTTGCAGCGGCGCATGGATGCCCCGGTCGTTGCGCCCGACCCCGACGAAGAGCGCCCAGACCTCGGCGCGACGGCCCCCGATCACGACCGCGACCGGCTCCGACCGCCGCAGCACCCGTTCCGCGGCGAAGATCCCGGCGAGCCACTTCCCGAGCCGCGGCCGCACGCGCTCGCGCAGCGCGATGACGTCGGGATAGACCCCGACCGACGCGGAGTTCATGACCGTGATCGGCGCGGCGTCGCCGAACGCGAGCTCGGCGACATCCGCCCGCACGCCCTGGCCCGCCTGCAGGGCGTCGACCGCGTCGTCGACGGACGCCAGGCCCACCGTGCGCGCGAAGTGGTTGAACGTGCCGCCCGGAACGACGAGGAGCGGCACCCCGGCGCCGCGGGCCGCGTGCGCGACCGCGCCGACCG
>NZ_SDPL01000381.1 GCF_004135055.1 Agromyces binzhouensis
CGTGCCGTGCGCGACGGCGAGCACGCGCGCGCCGTCGTGGTCGACGGCGATGCGCGCGAGCGCCCGCGCCCCGCGCGGGCCGACCTCGTGGTCGGGCTCCTTGCCCGGGAACTCCCTGCCCGGCCACCGCTCGTCGATCTGCGTGACGAGCGTGCCCTCGGCGTCGCCGAAGTCCTGCTCGACGAGGTCGTCGTACGCTCCGGCCACGGTCAGGCCGAGCCCGTCGGCGAGGATGGCGGCGGTCTCCCGCGCCCGGCCGAGCGTCGAGCTCACGACGACGTCCCAGTCGGCCGGATCGAGCGTGCGCGCCGCCTGCGCGGCCTGGGCGCGCCCGGTCGCGTTCAGCGGGATGTCGGTCCGGCCCTGCATGAGCCCGCGCAGGTTCCAGTCGGTCTGTCCGTGGCGGACGAGGGCGAGATGCATGGGTTCCAGCCTAGGCGGGGCCGTCTGGGCGGATGCCGCGTGGCCGAACCCGACGTCCCACCCCCTCGACGCTCGCCGCCGCGAGGGCTACCGTGACCCGCGGGAAGGAGCACGACCATGGGCATTCTCGCCGTCGACCTGTTCATCACGCTCGACGGGGTCTACCAGGCGCCGGGCGGCCCCGAGGAGGACCCGTCCGGGGGCTTCGAGTTCGGCGGATGGCAGGCGCCGTACATCGACGAGACGTCGGGCGAGGTGATCGGCGCCGGCATCGACCGGCTCGACGCCCTCATGCTCGGGCGGCGGACGTACGACATCTTCGCCGACTACTGGCCGCGGCACACCGACACCCCGATCGGCGCGAAGTTCGAGGCGGTGCCGAAGTTCGTCGTCTCGCACACGCTGACCGACCCCACCTGGGCGAATACGACGGTCGTGACGGATGTCGCTGCCGAGGTCCCGGCCATCACGGACCGCTTCGAGGAGATCCACGTCATCGGCAGCGGCGCACTCGCCCGGTCGCTGCTCGCCGCCGACCTCGTGGACCGGCTCAACCTGTACCTCTACCCGATCGCGTTCGGCAGCGGCAAGCGGCTGTTCGACACGGGCACCGTGCCCGCCGCGTTCACCCTCGCCGAGCCGCCCGTCGCGTTCCCGAAGGGCGCGGTGTCGCTCGTCTACGAACGTGCGGGCGTCCCGGTAACGGGCATCGACATGGACTCGGAGGACCGGTAGCCGCGCCCGCCCCGCGTCAGTCGAGCTCCTGGAAGATCGTGAGCTGCAGCCCGGCCGGCGCACGGACCCGGGCGTTCACCGACCGCCAGGGGGTCTCGCGAGCGGATGCCTCGAGCTCGGCGCCGGCACCGACCAGTTCGTCGGTCACGGCCGACGTGTCGTCCACCTCGAGCGCCACCCTGATGCGGTCGCTGCGACCCCCGTCGGTCTCGACACGGTCGATGAATCGGACCTGGGCCGGGTTCGAGAGTTCGAGCGTCGCCCGCCCTGCGTCGAGGATGCGGACCTCCGCGCCGTCGTCGCCGCTGTAGGACTCCTGCTCGGGCATGCCGAGCACGTCCCGGAAGAACGCCAGCGCCGCCTCGAAGTCCTCGGCCTCGACGACGAGCCGCAGCTGCCGCACTCGCCCGCCGCCACGCGTGCCCGATGCGCCTGCGTCATCCGTCATGCCGCTCCCCCTTCGTCGCCGCCGCGGAGCAGCGCCCGCAGCGCCTGGATCGTGTCGGCCTCCGCCGGCTCCTTGTCGGGGCGGTACCCCTTCACGCGCGCGAACCGCAGGGCGATGCCACCCGGGTACCGGGTGGAGCGCTGCACGCCGTCGATCGCGATCTCGACCACCGTGACCGGCTCGACGAACACGGTGTTCGCCGTGCGCCGCGTCTCGATCTCGGGGAACCGCTCGGTCTGGAACCGGAGGAGCTCGTCGGTGAGCCCCTTGAATGTCTTGCCGACCATGACGAACCCGCCGGGGTCGCCGAACTCGCCGTCGGGGTCGCGCGCGCCGAGGTGCAGGTTCGAGAGCCATCCCGTTCGTCGACCGGAGCCCCATTCCGCCGCGAGCACGACGAGGTCGTAGGTGAGCACGGGCTTGACCTTGATCCAGCTCGCCCCGCGTCGACCGGCCGCGTAGGGCGCACCGATGCCCTTCACCACGACGCCCTCGTGCCCTGCGGCCAGCGCGTCGCGTGCCACGCGCTCGGCGGTCTCGGTGTCGTCGGTCACCTCGCCGGGGATCCGGTGCTCGCCCGCGACGCGTTCGAGCTCGACGAGCCTCGCGGCCAGCGGCTCGTCGATGAGGTCGCGCCCGTCGACGTGGAGCACGTCGAAGAACCACGGATGCAGCACCACCTCGCGCGCGGCCTCGGCGCCGAAGCGCGACATCGTCTCCTGGAACGGGCGCGGGGCGCCCCCCTCGTCGAGCGCGAGCGTCTCGCCGTCGAGGATCAGCTCGCGAGCCGGGAAGCCTCGGACCACGTCGACGACCTCGGGCACCCGGTGGGTGATGTCGGCGAGGTTCCGCGTGAACACTCGGACCTCGTCGCCGGCCCGGTGCACCTGGATGCGCGCTCCGTCGAGCTTGAACTCGACGGAGGCCTCGCCCGCCTGCTCCAACGCCGCCGCGGCGCTCGGTGCGGTGCCGGCGAGCATCGGGAGCACGGGTCGGCCGACCACCAGCCCGACCGCCTCGAGGTCGCCGGGTGCACCCGTGAGCGCGATGCGCGCGGTCTCTCCGAGGTCGCCCGACAGCATGGCCGCGCGGCGGACCACCTCACCCGGGCGCTCGGCGGCGCGAGCGATCGCGTCGGTCAGCACACCCTCGAGCGCTCCGGTGCGGAGCTCTCCGAGGATCACCCGCGAGACGAGGTCCTGCTCACGGGCGGTCGCGCGCGCACCGAGATCGGCGAGCACTGCGGCGCGCTCGGCCGCCGAACCCGAGCCGGCCGCGTTCGCGAGCCGCTCGAGCGCGTCGTCGACGTCGAGGATCGTGAGGGACGCGTCATCCGCCGGGTCGCCGAGCCCGCCGTGAAGCGTGCGCCAGCCGACGCCGACCCGGCCCTGCCGCGGCTTGGCGGTGAGGA
>NZ_SDPL01000382.1 GCF_004135055.1 Agromyces binzhouensis
CCACCGCTCGGCGACCGCCGCGACGACGGCGTCGTACAGGCCGCGCACCGCGGCGCGCCCCTCGGGCGAGGAGGTGCCGTGCGACACGGCGACGAGCGCGGGCGGGCGTCGAGGCGTCATCCGCCCATGCTGGCACCATCGGGCGTGCGACGCGCGGCTGTCACGCCGGATGACGGGCCGACCGCGTGACGCCGTGGGCTCAGAAGCTCGTGACGAGCTCGCCGAGGACCTCGTCGACCTCGGTCGGGTCGGTCGCGTCGTAGTAGTGCGCACCGGTCGCGCCGGAGATCGCCCGGAGCGTGTCGACGTCGGCGTCGGCGCCGTAGGCGAGCGTGAAGACGAGCACCGGGGTCGAGTGGTGCAGCTCCTCGAGCGTGTCGAGCATCTGCTGCGACGACGTGCTCGGCGCCTCGGTCTCGTTGCGCCCGTCGCTGAGCAGCACGATCGCGTTGATGCGATCGCGGTCGTAGTCCTCGGCCTGCTGCTTCGCGAACGTGTCGACCGCCTCGTACAGCGGCGTCCACTCGATCGGCTTCAGGCCGCCCAACGCCGACTCGAACCGGTCGCGCGTGTCGGCGATGTCGGCGACGGCGCTGACCTCGCCGGGGGCGAGCGCCTGCGCGTCGACCTCGGAGAACGCCGCGAGCCCGACGTTGTCGCCGGCGGAGAAGTGGTCGAGGGACAGCTCGACCGCCTGCTTCGCGGCTTCGAGCTTCGACTCGCCGGTCTCGATGGGGTCGCCCATCGACCCGGAGACATCGAGCAGGAAGAGGACGTTGGCCCGCTTGCGGACCTCGGGGAACGCCTCGTGCATGGCCACGACCACCTGCTGCTCGGGGAAGGGGAGGCCGGCATCGGTCGACTCGGCGAGTGCGCCGACCTCCTCGACCTCGGCGTCGAGCTCTCCGTTCAGGTCGCGGTAGCCGGCCTCGCGCACGATGGCCTGACCCTCCTTCGTGCCTGCGAAGCGCAGGAAGTCCTCGGCGGCGGCGGCCTCGGCGTCGTCGACCCAGGAGCCGGTGAGCACGACGGCGGGGTTGTCGGCGACGTAGTAGCCGTCGCTCGGGTAGATCGGCACGAGCTGCTCGGCGGGCGGGTCGGTCTCGATGCGCGTGACGCCGTCGCGGCTGGTGATGCCCCGGTTGTAGTCCCAGACCGACTTCTCGTCGACGATCACGGCCGAGAGGAAGTCGGCGGCCGACCCCCCGGCGTCGGCGGACTGCCTGGCGTGCCAGAGGAAGTGCTCGGGCGTGGCCATGTAGTGGCTCGTCGCGAGCTCGTGCTGCTTCACCTCGTCGGAGATCTCGTCGTCGGTGATCTCGGCGGCCGTGAGGTCGGCGAGCGACCCCGCCGCCGCCCCGTAGGAGGCGAGCATGGCGGCCTCGCCCGAGCTCGCGATGACCGGGCTGGTCTTGCCGAGCTTGAACTCGCCCCACTCCGGGTGGTCGAGGTCGGTCCAGACCGCGGCGTCGTCGGCGGTCTCGAAGACGTCGGTCCAGGTGGGCGGCTCCTCGTCCCAGCCGATCGCCGCCGCGAGCGGTTCGGGCATGGCGAGCACGATGTCGGACGAGCCGATGCTCGTCCCCTCGGCGGGGACGTTCGCGCCCCCGCCCCCTTCGCGCGCGACGCCGAGCCACGATCGGGCGTCGGGGATCCACACGACGGGCCGCTCGTCCTCGGGGGTCTCGGTGAATCCGACGGCGGCCTCCTCGGCCGCGATGCCCGACTTGTCCTTCGCGGCGACGACCGTGACGCATGAGCCGTCGACGTCGCGTGGCTCGGCGTTGTATCCCTCGGCGAGGCGTTCGACCATCTCGGCGTTCTCGAAGGACGACAGCACAGACACCGTCGTGCAGGGCTCGGCGCCGGGTTCCGCCGCGGGCTCGTCGTCGGGGAAGACGATGGGCTCCGGCTCGGCCGCCTCGCTCGGCGCGGCCGCCGGCCCACTGCCCTGGTTCGCGACGACCATCGCGGTGATGGCCCCGCCGATGACGAGGACGGCGATGACGGCTGCGGCGATGCCCATCCACATGCCGCGTCGCCGACGCCGACGGCGCTCCTCGCGCAGTCGGCTGCGGTCGCGTCGGTACGGGACGCTGCTCGGCGCGTCGGGCATCGTTCCTCCAGTCGGGACGGCTGGCTCGATCGTGAGCCTAGCTCAGCAGGCTGCGACCTCGCAGGGAACGTCCACGCACCCCCTGCGACGGCTCAGCCGGTCGCGTTGAGGAGGCCGATGAGGACGGCCGTCCACCACGCCGCCTGCGACACCAGGGCGCTCACGACGAACCACGTCCGCACGCCGCGCGGGAGCGCTCGGAAGCGTGCGGTCGGCGGCAGGCGCGCGAGGTCCGAGGTCCAGCGCGTCAACGCGACGCCGTTGAGGCTCAGCACCAGCACGGCGGCAAGCTTGACCTGGGTCGGCGTGGACGTGAGGTCGGGCTCGAGCAGCGCGCCGCTCGCGAGCAGTCCGCCGAGTCCGGCCCAGACCGGCAGGATCATCGTGCGGTCGGCCTGGCGCAGTTCGCGCACGGTGCTCCATCCGGTCGCCCAGAGGAGTGCGTGCCACTCGATCATGAGCACGGCGCCGAGCCCGACGACGAGCGACGCGAGGTGCACGAACAGGGCGACACCGTGCAGCCAGTCCGGTGGGCTGAGGATGGCGCTGAGCCAGACGGTCAGCGCCCAGGCCGCGGACACCGCACCGTACGCGACGGCGCGTCCACGCCGCCTGCGTGCCTGCTTCTGCTTGATCGTCGTCACGAGCCGAGCGCCGGCCTCTCGTCAGTCGCACGCGCTGGCGCGTGCGCACCCCGTTCCGCTGGCCATCACCCTATCGGGCGCGTGTTTCGGGCGCGCTCCATCGTGGTTGCGACCCGAGGCGGGGCGATCGGATGCCGCTACTCGGCGACGAGCGCGAGCGAGGTGTCGCCGCAGGGCACGACGTCCGCACCGCTCGCCAGGCGCGCGGCGCCGGTCGCGCGTCCCTCGGCCTCGGCTCCGCGCAGCGGTGCGAGC
>NZ_SDPL01000383.1 GCF_004135055.1 Agromyces binzhouensis
TGCGGATCGAGGTCTCGGACGACGGCGACGGGATGGCCGACACCGCCGGCGACGGCGCCGGCGCAGGCGCCGGCGCCGGTATCGGGCTCCGGTCGATGCGCGAACGCGCCGGCGAGCTCGGCGGATCGTTCGAGGTCGTGTCGCGGCCGGGCGGCGGGACGACCGTCCGCGCCGCGCTCCCGATACCGCCCGAAGGGGAGGGCGCCCGTCATGACCGATGACCTGATCCGCGTGCTCGTCGTCGACGATCACCCCGTCTACCGGGAAGGGCTCGTCGGCGTCTTCGCCGAGGCGCCCGCACTCGTCGTCGTCGGAACCGCGGCCGACGGCCCCGACGCCGTGCGGGAGGCCGAGCGACTGCAGCCGGACGTCGTGCTCATGGACGTCAACCTGCCCACCCTGAGCGGCATCGAGGCGACGCGGACGATCGTTCGGGCGAGCCCGCACATCGCGGTCCTCGTCCTGACGATGGTCGATGACCACGACGCCGTGTTCGCGGCGATGCGGGCGGGGGCTCGCGGGTACCTGCTGAAGGGGGCGACTCCCGAGGAGATCGTGCGTGCCGCCGTCGCCGTGGCCGCCGGCGACGCCGTGTTCGGCTCGGGGATCGCGGGCCGCGTGCTCGCCTACTTCTCCGCCGAGCGGACGCGGGGGGCCTCGGCGGAGGCATTCCCGACGCTCACCGCGCGCGAGCGCGAGGTCCTCGAACTGATCGCCTCAGGCGCCCGCAACCAGGAGATCGCGCGCGAGCTCTACGTGAGTCCGAAGACCGTCCGGAACCACATCTCCAACATCTTCACCAAGCTCCACGTCGCCGACCGCGACGAGGCAATCGCCCTCGCGCGCGACGCGGGCGTCGGCCGCGAGGACCAGCGCTGACCGGCCCGTCACCGTCGCTGGCTCCGGGCACGACCGCGGCCAGTACATTCGTGCCATGGACCTCGTGGACGTCTGGCCGCTCTTCGGCCTCACCCTCCGCACGCCCCGGCTCGAGCTGCGGCTCGTGCGCGACGCCGACATCGCCGCGCTCGCCGATGCGGCCGTCCGCGGCATCCACGACCCGGCCGTCATGCCGTTCGCGCATCCGTGGACGGACCAGCCGCCCGAGGTGGTCCGCCGCGAGCTCGCGCGGCACGTCTGGCGCGAACGCGTCGGGACGACGCCCGACGGCTGGACGCTGCTCTTCGCCGTGCTCGAGGACGGCGTGCCGATCGGCATCCAGGACGTGCGAGCCGCGCAGTTCGCGATCCTCCGCACGGTCTCGACCGGGTCGTGGCTGACGGCCTCGCGCCAGGGTCTCGGCCTCGGGATCGAGATGCGCGCCGCCGTGCTCGGGTTCTGCTTCGACCACCTCGGCGCCGAGGTCGCCGAATCGGGGGCGCTCGACTGGAACGGGGCCTCGCTCGGCGTCTCGCGCCATCTCGGATACGCCGAGAACGGCGTCAAGCGGGTCGTCGCGCGCAACGAGCTGGTCGAGCGGGAGCTGCTCCTCAGGCTCGAGCGCGAGGCCTTCGCGCGCCCGGACTGGGCGCTCGAGGTCGAGGGGCTGGACGACGTCGTACGTGCACAGCTCGGCGCCTGACGGCGGGTGCGGCGCCTCAGTCCGGGCCGGCGACCTCCCCGTCGACCGCGGCGCGGTGCCGCTCGCGGGAGGCGAGCACCTCGGGCACGTGGGCCTCCGCCCAGGCCCGCATGGCCTGCATCGGCTCGAGCAGCGACCGGCCGAGCCCGGTCAGGGAGTACTCCACGCGGGGCGGCGAATCGGCATAGGCCCGCCGTTCGACGAGTCCGTCGGCCTCGAGCGCGCGCAGGGTCTCGGTGAGCACCTTCGGCGTGACGACGCCGACCCGGGCGCGGAGCTGCGTGAAGCGCATCGTGCCCTCGGCGAGTGCGAGGATCACGAACATCGACCACCGCTCGCCGATCCTGCCGAAGACCACTCGGCTCGGGCAGTTCGGGTCGAGCACGTCCTGCGTGTCCGGGTCGAACGGCGCGGCGAGCGGCGCCGCGTCGGCCGAACGGCGACGGGCGATCTGTGCGCTGCTGGTGGTGGGCATGTCGTCTCCGATGTTCGATTCGACGTGGTTCCCCCGAGGGAACTTCCGTTGAAGTAACCGGTATCCGATCCATACCGTACGTCATATGAGAACACTTCTGACCGGGGGAACCGGATTCATCGGATCGGCCGTCCTGGACGTGCTCGTCGCGGCCGGGCACGACGTGGTCGCCGCGGTGCGCAGTGACGCGGCGGCGGCGGATGTCACGGCGCGCGGCGCCACCGCCGTGCACCTCGACCTCTTCGACGCCGACGCCGTCGAGTCCGCGCTCGCCGACGTCGACGCCGCCATCCACGCGGCCGCGCCCGACCGGGGAGCGGCCGACCTCGACGGAGCGGTGGTCGACGGCGTCCTGCGGGCCTTCGCCGAGCGCGGCCGGTTCGTGCTCACGAGCGGCATCTGGGTCCACGGCTCGGGGGACGACCTCGTCGAGGGCGATCCGCTCGACCCGGCCGACCTGGTCGCCTGGCGCGCGACCCTCGAGGAGCGCGTGCGCGCCTCATCCGTCGACGCGCGCATCATCCGGCCCGGGGTCGTCTACGGCCGGGGGCGCGGGCTCGTGCCGATGCTGCTCGACGGTCCGCGCACCGACGACGGCCTCATCCCGCTCATCGGCGACGGCCGCCAGCGGTGGTCGCTCGTGCACGTCGACGACCTCGCGCGGCTCTACCTCGCCGTGCTCGAGCACACGGGCCCGATCCCGCGGGTCATCGCCGTGGACGGCGTGCCGACCTCGGTACGGGCGATCGCCGAGCGCATCGGCGGACGCATGGTCGCGCCCGAGAGCTCGGAGGCCACGCGGGCCCGCCTCGGCGACGCGTTCGCCGGTGCGCTCCTGCTCGACCAGGCCGCGACCGGGGCGTTCGCGCGGTCCCTCGGGTGGGAGCCCGAGCACCGGAGCATCCTCGACGAGCTCGACGCGGTCAGGTCGGCGGCCTGAGCCGGGCCGCCGACCTCG
>NZ_SDPL01000384.1 GCF_004135055.1 Agromyces binzhouensis
TGCGCGGCCGTCGGCGACAGCGAGGTGCGCCACGCGGGAACGCCGAGGATCGCGAGCGCCGCCCGGACGCCCTCGGGCGACTCGTCGAACGCCGGCCAGTCCCCCGCGCGCGGCCAGAGCGGATCGTGCGAGAGTGCGGCGGACTCGGTCATGGTGCCGACGGTAGCAACGACGGATGCCGCGGGCCCACGCCTCAGCGCGGCCGCGTGTCTGCGATCCCGGACGGACGGACGGCGACGCCGGCCGCGCCGCGCGCCCGGCGACGCGCGACCCTCCGGATGGCGAGCTTGCGGAGTTCCTCCACCCAGAGCACCGACGACGCCATCGCCACGCAGACGGCCCAGTGCATGGCATCCAGCGCCGTCGTGCCGAAGGCGACCTGCAGGGGCGCCCACGAGACGACCGCGAACTGGAGGACGACGGCGAGCGCGACCGCACCCCACAGCCAGCGGTTCGCGAAGACGCCGCGGAACGCGCTCGAGGTCGCCGATCGCGCCGTGAACGCGGTGAACAGCCCGGCGAACACCAGCGTCGTGAACCCGGCGGTGCGCGCCGTCTCGAACGTGTCGGTTCCGCCCGGGATCAGCCCGCCCGGCAGGAACGCGTCCATCGTGAGCAGCGTCGCGACCGCGATCACGACGCCCGTGGTCGCGATGCCGACCCACATGCCGAGGTCGATCGCGCGATCGTGCAGGCCGCGCGGCGGCCTCGCCATGACGTCGTCGACCTCGGGGTCCACGCCCATCGCGAGCGCGGGACCGGAGTCGGTGACGAGGTTGATCCAGAGGATCTGGGTCGCGAGCAGCGGCAGCACGACCGCCTCGTCGGAGGCGCCCGCGAACCCGAGCGCCCCGGCGAACACGACGCCGAGGAACACCGTGAGCACCTCGCCCATGTTGGAGTACAGCAGGTAGCGCAGGAACTTCCGGATGTTGTCGAAGATCACCCGCCCCTCGCGCACCGCATGGACGATCGTCGCGAAGTCGTCGTCGGCGAGGATCATCTTCGCCGCCTCCTTCGTGACCTCGGTGCCCGTGACGCCCATCGCGATCCCGATGTCCGCGGACTTCAGCGCGGGTGCGTCGTTCACGCCGTCGCCGGTCATCGCGACGACGAGCCCCTCGGCCTGCAGGGCGTCGACGATGCGGAGCTTGTGCTGGGGCGCGACGCGCGCGAACACCGACACCGTCCGCACGGCGTCGCGCAGCTGCCGTTCGTCCATGCCGTCCAGGCGCGCGCCGGGGAGGGCGATGCCGTCCTCGTCGATGATGCCGAGGTCGCGCGCGATGCGCGCCGCCGTGGCCGGGTGGTCCCCCGTGATCATGACGACGCGGATGCCGGCGGCGCGCGCCTCCGCGATCGCGGGTCGCACCTCGGGCCGCGGCGGGTCGATGATGCCCACGACCCCCGCGTAGACGAGGTCCTCCTCGGCGGCCTCGTCGAGCCCCGCGGCATCCGCCTGCGCGTCGTCTCCGGCGAGTTCGGGCGCAGGCCGGTACGCGACCGCGAGCGTGCGGAACGCCTCCTCCGACAGCGCCTCGATCTCCGCGAGCGCGTGGGCGCGGCGCACCGCGTCGAGCGGCACGACCTCGTCGCCGACCCGCAGGCGCGTGCAGTGGCGGAGCAGCACGTCCGGTGCGCCCTTGCTGAGCACGACGACGTCGCCGCCCTCGTGCCGGTGCGCGGTGGACATCATCTTGCGCTCGGAGCTGAAGGGCACCTCGCCGACGCGCCCGTACCGGGCCGCCTCCTCCGTGGTGCCGGCGATCTTCCGCGCGGCGACGAGGAACGCCGCCTCGGTCGGGTCGCCCTCGATCTCCCAGGTGCCGTCGCGCTCGGCCAGCTGGGCGTCGTTCGCGAGCGAACCGGCGCGGAGCACGAGCTGGGCCTCGGCGCGCAGCGGCCCGTCGGCGAGCGGTCGCCCCTTCGAGGTGGCCGCCCCCACGGGCGCGTAGCCGACGCCGCCGAGGTCGACCACGCCCGAGGCCGTGACGATCCGCTGGATCGTCATCTGGTTGGTCGTCAGCGTTCCCGTCTTGTCGGTGCAGATGACGGATGCCGACCCGAGCGTCTCCACGCTCGAGAGCTGCTTGACGACGGCGTTCCTGCGCGCCATCCGCTGCACGCCGAGCGCGAGCACGAGCGACATGATCGCCGGGAGCCCCTCGGGCACGGCCGCGACCGCGAGCGAGACGCCGAGCAGCAGCACGGTCACGAACCCGGCCGCCGTGTCGACGCCCTGGACGATGGTCACGGTGAGCATCACGACGATCGCGATGGCGACGACGATGCGGCCGAGCATGCGGCCGAGGTGCGAGACCTCGACCTGCAGCGGGGTGGGCTCCTCGACGGTCTCGTCGAGCATCGTCGCGATCGCGCCCATCTCGGTCGCCATGCCCGTCCCGGTCACGATCGCGCGCCCCGTGCCGCGGCTGACCGCGGTGCCCGCGAACACCATGTCGTGCCGGTCGCCGAGCGGCACGCGCCCCTCGAGCGTCGACGGGTCCTTCTCGACGGGCTCGCTCTCGCCGGTGAGGGATGCCTCGGCCACGCGCAGTGCGTTCGCGCGCACGAGTCGCGCATCCGCGCCGACCCGGTCGCCCTCGGCGAGCGCGAGCACGTCGCCGGGCACGAGGGCGTCGCTCGCCACGGTCCGGAGCTCGCCGTCCCGGAGGACCGTCGAGTGCGCCCTGGTCATCACGGCGAGCGCGGCGACCGCCCGCTCCGCGCGGGACTCCTGCACGAGCCCGAGCACGGCGTTCAGCACGATGATGGCGAGGATCACGACCGCGTCGATCGGCCAGCCGTGCGCCCCCTCGATGAGCCAGGCGGCGACCGAGACGACGACCGCCGCGAACAGGAGCAGGATGAGCGGGTCCGCGAGCTGGGCGACGACCCGGCGCCAGAACGGCACCCGGCGTGCGGGCCTCAGCTCGTTCGGGCCGTGCGTCCGGAGCCGCTCCCCCGCCTCGGCCGCGGCGAGCCCGACGTCGGGGTCGACGCCGAGGCG
>NZ_SDPL01000385.1 GCF_004135055.1 Agromyces binzhouensis
GCCGGCGGGCAGCGCCCGGCGTCGGCCGCGCCGACCCAGTGCACCTCGCCGACCTCGCCCGACGGGGCGGGCTCGGCATCCGTCTCGGCGAGGAAGACGTGCATGCGCACGTGCCGGCCCTCGGCCTGCCCGTGCGCCAGCTCGCGGACGGTGAACGCCTCGACGAGGTGCGCCGGGTCCAGAACCAGCCCGACCTCCTCGAACGCCTCGCGCGCGGCCGCCTCGGCGGGCGTCTCGCCCTCGTCGAGCTTGCCGCCCGGCATGTAGTGCACGTCGCGGCCGCGTGCGGTGACCATGAGCACGCGACGGTCGCGCACGAGCGCGATCGCGGCGACGTGCAGGTCGGGCAGCGGCATCCGTTCAGCCTACGCAGCGACCTACGGATGCTGCGGCGAGGTGAAGACGTCGTTCAGCGTGACCGTGGCGAGCCCGCGCTCGTCGAGGATCCCCTTCAGGCGCGGGAGCACGTGGACCACCGGATCGTGGTTCAGGTGCCCGATCACGATGCGACCCGCGTCGAACCACTCGTCGGCGAGGTCGACGATCTGCTGCTGCGACAGCTCGCCCGAGTCGCCGAGCGAGCCGTACCAGAGCGTCGGCACGGTGTAGCCGATCGCGGCGGCCGCGGCATCCACGCGGGCGTCGTGCACGCCGTACGGCGGCCGGAAGTACGGCCGGGCGTCGACGCCGTACACCGACTGCAGGTAGTCGTGGTTGTGCTGCAGCTGCCACTGGATCTCGGCGTCGCTCAGCGTCGTCAGGTCGGGGTGCGACCAGGTGTGGTTCGCGAGCTGGATCTGGCCCCGCTCGACGAGCGGGCGGAGGGCCTCGGCGTTGTCGTCCCACGACGGGTACACGCCGTTCACGAAGTAGGTGAGCCGGATGCCGTTGGCCGCCGCGAACGCGGTGTAGGCGCCGACCACGGCCGAGTCGGTCCCGTCGTCGACGGTCCAGGCGAGGACCTGCCCCGCGTCGGCGGGGAGCTCGGTGATGGCGCCCGCGGGGACGGAGACCCGCGCGAGCTCGGGAGCCGGGAACTCCTCGACCGCGGCCTCCTGTTCCTCGACCTCCTGGCGCTCCGCCATGACGCGGCCGACGGCCAGCACGCCGACGACCGCGACGCCCGTGAGGAACACGCGCCGGGTGAAGCCCATGCGATCGCCCCCTTCCCGCGAGGCGGCCCGGCTCGCCGCCTCACGAGCCGTTGTACACCGGCCCGCGGCCCGCGGCCGGGCGTGCGCTCCGTGCGCCGCGAAGCCGCGGCATCCGTCGCCCTTCACATTTCGTAGGATGGACACCGACTTCGCGGGCGACTCGCCCGATTCCCTTCCTGGACCATTGGAGCCACCGTGGCCGCACCCACCCGTCTCGATTCCGTCATCACGCTCGCCCAGCACCGGGGCTTCGTCTTCCAGGCGGGTGAGATCTACGGCGGATCCCGGTCCGCGTGGGACTACGGCCCCCTCGGCGTCGAGCTGAAGGAGAACATCAAGCGCCAGTGGTGGCGGTCGATGGTGCAGGGTCGCGACGACGTCGTCGGCCTCGACTCGAGCGTCATCCTGCCGAAGCAGGTGTGGGAGGCGTCCGGTCACGTCGAGGTCTTCAGCGACCCGCTGATCGAGTGCCTGCACTGCCACAAGCGGTTCCGTGAGGACCACCTCGTCGAGGCCTACGAGGAGAAGAAGGGCCGCGAGCCCGAGAACGGCCTCCTCGACATCGTGTGCCCGAACTGCGGCACGCGCGGGCAGTGGACCGAGCCCCGCGCCTTCTCCGGCCTGCTGAAGACGTTCCTCGGCGTCGTCGACGACGAGTCGGGCCTGCACTACCTGCGCCCCGAGACCGCGCAGGGCATCTTCGTGAACTTCGCCAACGTGCTGCAGGCGGCGCGCATGAAGCCGCCGTTCGGCATCGGCCAGATCGGCAAGTCGTTCCGCAACGAGATCACGCCCGGCAACTTCATCTTCCGCACGCGCGAGTTCGAGCAGATGGAGATGGAGTTCTTCGTCGAGCCCGGCAGCGATGAGGAATGGCACCAGTACTGGATCGACACCCGCTTCCAGTGGTACGTCGACCTCGGCATCGACCCCGAGAACCTGCGCCTCTTCGAGCACCCGAAGGACAAGCTCAGCCACTACTCCAAGCGCACGGTCGACATCGAGTACCGCTTCGGCTTCACCGGCGGCGAGTGGGGCGAGCTCGAGGGCGTCGCCAACCGCACCGACTTCGACCTGTCGACGCACGCGAAGCACTCCGGCAAGGAGCTGTCGTACTTCGACCAGCAGAAGAACGAGCGCTGGACCCCGTTCGTCATCGAGCCCGCGGCGGGCCTCACCCGCTCGCTCATGGCGTTCCTCGTCGACGCGTACCACGTGGAAGAGGTGCCGAACGCGAAGGGCGGCGTCGACACCCGCACGGTGCTGAAGCTCGACCCGCGCCTCGCGCCCGTGAAGGCGGCCGTGCTGCCGCTCTCGCGCAACGAGAAGCTCTCGCCGCTCGCGCGCGAGGTCGCCGCGACGCTGCGGAAGCACTGGAACGTGGACTTCGACGACGCCGGCGCGATCGGCCGCCGCTACCGCCGCCAGGACGAGATCGGCACCCCGTTCGCGATCACGGTCGACTTCGACTCGCTCGACGACGACGCCGTGACCGTGCGGAACCGCGACACCATGGCCCAGGAGCGCGTGCCGCTCGCCGAGCTCGAGGGGTACCTGGCCGCGCGCCTCGTCGGGGCCTGACCCGCGGGCATCGCCCGCCGTCAGGGTTCCGTAATGCCGTGGGCCCGATGGGTCCGGAGCGACGACGTAGCGTGGAGGGAGCGGGCGGAGGTCGCCCGCGGAACGAGGAAGCCGTCATGCCCGAACGCCCCGCACGTCACGGACGCCCGGTGCGTCCCGTCGCCGCGTCCGTCCTGCTCGTCGCCGCGCTCGCGCTGACCGGCTGCGCCGCGCAGGCGACGGATGCCTCCGGCGCGAGCGCCGACCCCGCACCCGTCGCGGA
>NZ_SDPL01000386.1 GCF_004135055.1 Agromyces binzhouensis
ACCTCGGCGCCGAGGTGCACGGCGTACTCGAGGGCGGCCCGGCCCAACACGCCGCCCGCGCCCGTGACCAGGAGGCGGTCACCGGCGCGGACGGCGGCGGCGTCGAACGCGTTGACGACGATGGGGAGGCTGTGCACGGTCGCCGTGGCGACCTCGGCGGGGAGCCCCGTGCGGTCGAAGGCGACCTCGGCCGGGACGGTGACGAACTCGGCCGCGCCGCCGTCGCGATGCACGCCGACCACGCGCTGGGCCGGGCAGGTCGACTCGCGGCCCTCGGCGCAGGCGTCGCAGCGACCGCAGGGGATGTTCGGCTTGACGACCACCGCTTCCCCCACGCGGTCGCCCGCCACGCCGTCGCCGACGGCGACGATCACGCCGGCGGGGTCGATCCCGAGCACACGCGGGAGCTTGGCGGCTGCGCCGGGCCCGTGGCCCGCGATGACGTTGAGGTCGAGCTGGTTCACGCCGACGGACTCGACCCGGATGAGCACCTCGCCCGCGCCAGGCTCGGGCACGTCGACTCGCGCGACGTCGAGTCCGTCGAGGCCATGGGCCTGGAGGAGGGCTGCACGCACGGTTCGCCTCGTTTCCGGTCGGTCGCGGCATCCGCGCCGCTTTGGATACCGTATCCAAAAATGGCCGAGTTCGTCCAGACCGATGTCGCTCCCATCGTCCTCCGAAGACGAACGTCAGGAAACCGTGGACAGCAGCGCGCGTTTTGGATACGGTATCCACCAATTCGCGAGAGGCTCCGCTCTCCGCGGGACGCCGACCGCGAGTCAACCCGCCAAGAATGGAGAGTCATGCGCAGATCCATCCCTCGCTCCGGCCTCGCAGCGGCCGCCGGCATCGCAGTGTTCGCACTGCTCACCGGCTGTGCCGCGGGCGCGCCCGCAGCAGACAACGACACCGAACCGGTCGAACTCGCCGACGGCGAGCCCGGCGCGGCCGAGGACACCGACATCACGGTGGCCATCCCCTTCCCCGACATCACCATGTACTCGATGTACGTGCTCGCCACCGACCTCGGCTACTACGAGGAGGAGGGACTCGAGGTCGAGGTGATCACCGCCGACAACGTCACCGCGGCCGTGGCATCCGGCAGCGCCGACATCGGCGTGGAATCGACCGGAACCGTCATCGAGGCCGTGCGCGGCGGCGTCGAGGTCGACCTCGTCTCGGGCCACTACTGCCGGCAGAACTTCGACTTCGCGGTGCAGCCCGACATCGACTCGGCCGAGGACCTCGAGGGCACCTCGATCGTGCTCGCCGGCACCCCAGGCGACCCCGCCGAGTTCCAGCGGGCCCGCGTGCTCGCAGAGGAGGGCTGGGACCTCGAGGGCGTGAACGTCGAGGTCGTCTACCCCGGACCCGGCTCGGAGTCGTGGACGGAGTTCTTCGTGAACGACCGGATCACCCTCCAGCCGTTCTACGGCGACGACCGTCCGGCGCTCGAGGAGGCCGGTGCGGAGTTCCCCGTGGAGGCGCTGCGCAACTGGGCGAACGACGTGATGGTCGCCGGCAGCGGCTACGTCGAGGAGAACCCGAACACGCTCGTGCGGTTCCTGCGGGCGACCCTCAAGGCCGTCGACTTCGTCACCGCCCCGGCGCCCGGTGAGTTCCCCGAGAACGTCGACGAGGTGCTCGACATCTACGAGGCGAACGACTTCGACGTCGAGGCGCTCCGCGGCTCCGACAGTCCCTGGGTCCTCGACGGTCACCTGGCATGCCAGAACCTGTACTTCGACGCCGAGGCCTGGGACACGACGGTCGAGACGCAGAGCCTCGAGCCGATCGAGTTCGACGAGTCCCAGCTCGTCTACCTCGAGAAGGCGCAGGAGCTCCTCGGCCTCGACAACGCCGGCCCGGAGACGCTCCCCTACCCCTGACCCCGACACCTCACGATGCCCACGCGGCATCACGACGGGCCCCGCCGCAGCGCATGACGGCGGGGCCCGTCGCGTGTCCCGTGCCCCGGGGTGCGTGCGACGATCCCTCAGTGCGAGCGGAACCTGGAAGGGTCGTGCATGGTCACCCGGGGGCGGAATCGCTCATCATGACCGGGATCCCGCATCGTCGGAGGCGTGCCTCGATCGCACGGCGCAATTCAGTTCGATCGAGCGCCCCGCCGGTCGACCACGCGGGCGCGAACGGACCGCCGGCTCGCGCCGATATCGAGAGCTCGAAGCAGCGGTCGTGGGCGAAGAGCACCACGCCGACCGCGTTGCCGAACCGCCTGAGCGCGACCGCGTCGATCTCCTTCGCACGCCACCTGCCGAGCAGCGATCCGCGGCGATCGAACGCCACGATGCATTCCTCCGTGACGAACAGGTACGTCCCGGCGAATGGCGTTGCACCCATGACGAACAGATCGCCGCCGTTCTCGGCCGCGATGATCCGCAGTCGTCCATGCAGGTTGGGGAGGAGCGCGAGCACGGCTCCCGCCACCAGACCGACGCTCAGCATGAGAAGGCCCGGAGCGGGTGTTCCGACGATGAGGGGGACTTCGCCGTCGGACAGCGCGAACCAGAGGGAGACGGCCATCGCGACGATGAACAACGCGGCCCAGAACACCCCGATGCAGTAGCGCCAACCCAGACCGGTTCTCGCGAACGGGCGATCCGGGTCGATCCGATATCGGGAATCTGCGCTGACCATCTCGCAGGATCCAGCGACCATGGCGGAGACGGCGTCAACGCTCACCATCTCTCACCGGCTCCGCGGGGATATGCCACCACTGGACCCTACTTCGAGACCAGCCCCACCTGCGCCGTCACACTTCGGTCATCCGCGTGCCGAACGCGGCAGCCCAGCCCTACGCCGATCCTCTTGCGCAACGTCATGGGCTGGCTGCCTTGGGCCCTTGCGTAGTCTCGACAGGTGACCGACCCCGCAGATACGGATGCGCGACGATCGAAGGCGATCTGGCGCGCAGACCAATACCTGGGGGAATCCGACGCATACGTGGCGGCGACGCAGCTCGAGGCGCGCG
>NZ_SDPL01000387.1 GCF_004135055.1 Agromyces binzhouensis
GCTGCGCGGCGTGCTCGCCATCGGCGACTCCCCCGAGCTCGACCAGGCGGGCCGGGAGGTGGTGACCGCGGTCATCGCGCTCGCCGGGCTCGCGCTGGAGCAGAACCGCGACCTCGACCGGGCGCGCGGGCACCTCCGCTCGGGCCTGCTGCGGTCGATGCTCGCCGGCGACGTCGACCTCGCGGCCGACGTCTCCGCGGAGATGTGGGGCCCGTTGCCCGCGGAACCGGTGCGCGTCGCGGTGGCGGACCTGCCGCCGGAGCACGCCGACCGCCTCGCGGAGTTCCTCGAGCTCCGGGTCGACGACCGCGACGGGCGCCTGTTCTTCGGCCGCGACGGCGAATCGGTCGTCATCGTCTGCGAGGACGAGGACCGCGAGGTCGCCGACGAGGTCGCGAACGAGTTCGACGTGCCCGTCGGCGTCTCCGACGCGGCCTCCCTCGGCGAACTCGCCCGCCTGCACGAGCAGGCGCTGCGGGCCGTCGAGCGAGCGCGCGAGACCGCACCCGGCGTGGTGTGGTTCGACGACATCAGCCGGCAGGGCGTCCTCGCGTTCCTCGCCCGCACCGACGCGCAGGCGGTCGCCCGCGCGACGCTCGAGCCGCTCATCGAGTACGACCGCGAGCAGGGCACGACGCTGCTGGACACCACGCGGACCTGGCTCGAGCACGGCGGGCAGTTCGACGCGACCGCGCAGGAGCTCGGGGTGCATCGGCACACCGTGCGCAGCCGGATCGCGCTCGCGGAGAAGCTCCTCGGTCGCGACCTCTCCGGATTCCACGCACGCGCCGACCTGTGGGCGGCCCTCCTCGCGACCGAGTGACGCAGCCCGTCCGCCGGAGGTCGGAGACCCTACCGGCCCCGGGCGCGTCGGCGTACCCTGACGGGAGGACGAGGAGGTTCGCGATGCAGGCGACGGTCGGCGACCGGCTGGTCATCCACGGCAAGCAGGTGGGCAGTGCGGAGAAGCACGGCGAGGTCCTCGAGGTGCGCGGCGCCGACGGCGGCCCGCCCTACCTCGTGCGCTTCGACGACGGACATGAGGCGCTGCTGTACCCGGGCGCCGACTGCGAGCTCGAGCACGCCCACTGACCCGACCCGCCGACCCGACCCGCCGGCGTGATGCGGCGCGGGCGCAGCGTCCGGGCGGCGGATTCCCCGCGATAGCGTGGAGGCCATGTTCCACTCGTACGCGGCGATCGGCGACAGCTTCACGGAGGGCGTCGGCGACGACTTGCCCGACGGCGTCTCCCGCGGCTGGGCCGACTTCGTCGCGCTCGGGCTCGCGAAGGCCGCCGCGCCGGAGCCGGTGCGCTACGCCAACCTCGCGATCCGGGGCCGCAAGCTCGGCCCGATCATCGACGAGCAGCTCGACGCGGCGATCGCGCTCGGCCCGGAGGTCATCAGCTTCAACGGCGGCGGCAACGACATGCTGCGCCCGCGCATGCCCGAGGAGGTGGTGGCCGACCGCTTCCGGCTGGCGATCCACCGCATCCGCGACGCCGGGATCCACGTGCTCATGCTGAGCGGCGCGAACCCGACCGACCACCTCCCGCTCGGCCGCGTGTTCGACGCGCGCGGCGCGCGCCTCACGGTCGCACTGCAGGACCTGGCGCAGCTCGACGGGGTCACGTTCGTCGACAACTTCAGCGACCGGTCGCTCCGCGACATCCGGTACTGGTCGGCCGACAAGCTGCACCTCAACTCGCTGGGTCACGCGAAGGTCGCCTCGAACGTGCTCACCGCGCTCGGCGTGCCCGTGCCCGACGAGTGGGGCGTCGCCGAGGTCGCGGCCGCGCCCGCCGGACGGAAGAGCCGCAACACCGCCACGTACTACCGCGAGTACGTCCTGCCCTGGATCGGCCGCCGCCTCACCGGGCGGTCGTCGGGCGACGGCCGCACGGCCAAGCGTCCGACGCTCGAGCCCGTCGCGCTCGACGCCTGACCCGGGCACCGCGCCGCACGCGCCGGGCTCAGTCGGCGAGCACGCCCCGCACGAACGCGCGCGTGCGGCGCGCGAGGCCGTCGATGCGCGACCACGCGTGCGAGCCGCTCCGCACCTCGGCGGGCGCGAGCGGGGCGTGCAGGCGCACGTTCTCCTGGCACGACAGGTCGCTGCACGCGTAGGTGCCCACCGTGCTCCCGTTCCGTCCGGCCTCGCCCGCGCGTCGTGCGGAGAACATCGTGACCTGGTTGGCGGGCTGCTGCGTGTGGCACAGGTTGCACATCCCGGCGCGGAATCGCGACGCCGGCGGGTCCGCCGCCCGGAGCACGATGCCGACCGGCTCGTCGTCGATGAGCGTCACGAGGTAGCCGCGTCGTCCGGCCTTCCGGTCGCGCCAGGCGAGCGCGTCGACGTGCTCCCAGTCGACCAGCAGGTACTCGAGCGGCAGCTCGAGCTCCTCGAGTTCCCGATCGGTCGCGTTCACGAACGACGACCGGAGCTCGTCCTCGCTGAGCGGACGCATCCGACCCCCTTCGACCCGAACCAGTGTAGGCGCGTCGGCCCGAGCACCGGGCGCGCGCCGATGCCGGCTCCCCCGCGTGGGCGCTCGGGTGTCAGGCGAAGCTCGGGCGCGGGCGGTCGTCCGTCCGCGGGCACCATCCGGCGGGGGTCCGGTCGTAGGCGTGCTCCGGGCCGTCGGCGACGAGCCGTGCGAGGGCGTCGAGGAGGCGATCGACGTCGTCGGCCGACGAGCCCGCGCCGAGGCTGACCCTGAGGCCGTTCGCCCGGGTCGCGAGGCGGTCGAAGAAGGGGTGCGCGCAGAAGCGTCCAGCGCGGACCGAGATCCCGTGCTCGGCGGCGAGCGCGGCGGCCACGAGCCCGACCGATCCGCGCTCGAGCTCGATGGTCGCGATCCCGAGCCGATCGTCGAGGTCGCCGAACCCGCGCAGCACGCGCACGCCCGGCAGGGCCGCGAGCCCGTCGTGCAGCCGAGCGGCGAGCGCGTCCTCGTGGGCGGCTCG
>NZ_SDPL01000388.1 GCF_004135055.1 Agromyces binzhouensis
GCTCACCGCTGGGGCGCTCGCGATCGCGCTCGCCGGGTGCGCGAGCCCGGAGTTCGACGCCGCGACGGCGACGTCCGGGCCAGCGTCCTCGGCCGGGACCGGAGACGACTCGGCGACCGCGACGCCCGCACCGTCATCCGGGCACGAGCTCGCCCGCTTCGACGCGGTGAACCGCGCGGTGATCGCGGCCGACGCCTCGGCGGGAGGTCGAGCGTTCATCGACGCGCTCGTCGCGGCGGGGTTCGACCGCACCGCGATGCAGGTGACCTCCGACACCACGACGCTCGGTGAGCCGGCCGACTCGATCCAGTTCTCGGTCCGGATCGGGGATCGCTGCCTGGTCGGCCAGTACGGCCCGGCCTCGGACGGGTACCGGAGCGCCGAGCGTCCCGGGCTCGGCACGGGCGGATGCCTGATCGGCGCGACGGTCCCGGTCGGCGGGTAGCGGGCGGGCGAGCCGCCCCGGCTCGACGTGCCGACGCGGGCCGCTAGGCTGGAGGGCTGAACCGCGCACTCCAGACGTGAGGAACTCAGTGGCTGACTACATTTACTCGATGGTCCGCGCCCGCAAGGCGGTCGGTGACAAGGTGATCCTCGACGACGTCACGATGGCGTTCCTCCCCGGAGCGAAGATCGGCGTCGTCGGCCCGAACGGCGCCGGCAAGTCGACGATCCTCAAGATCATGGCCGGGCTCGACCAGCCCTCGAACGGCGAGGCGCGGCTCACGCCCGGGTACTCGGTCGGCATCCTGATGCAGGAGCCCGAGCTCGACGAGACCAAGACCGTCCTCGAGAACGTGCAGGAGGGCGTCGGCCCGATCAAGGCGAAGGTCGACCGGTTCAACGAGATCTCCGCCGAGATGGCGAACCCCGACGCCGACTTCGACACCCTGCTCGCCGAGATGGGCGCGCTGCAGGAGGAGATCGACGCCGCAGACGCCTGGGACCTCGACTCGCAGCTCGAGCAGGCGATGGACGCCCTGCGCTGCCCCCCGAGCGACACGCCCGTCTCGGTGCTGTCGGGCGGTGAGAAGCGTCGCGTCGCGCTCTGCAAGCTGCTGCTGCAGAAGCCCGACCTGCTCCTCCTCGACGAGCCCACCAACCACCTCGACGCCGAGAGCGTGCTCTGGCTCGAGCAGCACCTCGCCAAGTACCCGGGCGCCGTGCTCGCGGTCACGCACGACCGGTACTTCCTCGACCACGTCGCTGAATGGATCTGCGAGGTGGACCGCGGCCGGCTCTACCCCTACGAGGGCAACTACTCGACCTACCTCGAGAAGAAGGCCGAGCGCCTGCAGGTGCAGGGCAAGAAGGACCAGAAGCTCCAGAAGCGCCTGAAGGACGAGCTGGAGTGGGTCCGCTCGAACGCCAAGGGGCGTCAGGCGAAGTCGAAGGCCCGCCTCGCGCGCTACGAGGAGATGGCGGCCGAGGCCGAGCGGACGCGGAAGCTCGACTTCGAGGAGATCCAGATCCCCGCGGGGCCGCGCCTCGGCGACGTCGTGCTCGAGGCCAAGAAGCTCGAGAAGGGCTTCGGCGACCGCACGCTCATCGACGGGCTCAGCTTCACGCTCCCGCGCAACGGCATCGTCGGCATCATCGGCCCGAACGGCGTCGGCAAGACGACGCTCTTCAAGAGCATCGTCGGCTTCGAGCCGCTCGACGGCGGCAACCTCAAGATCGGCGAGACCGTGAAGATCTCGTACGTCGACCAGTCGCGCACGGGCATCGACCCGAACAAGACGCTGTGGGAGGTCGTCTCCGACGGACTCGACTACATCCAGGTCGGCAGGACCGAGGTCCCGAGCCGCGCCTACGTCTCCACGTTCGGCTTCAAGGGGCCCGACCAGCAGAAGCGGGCGGGCGTCCTCTCGGGCGGCGAGCGCAACCGCCTGAACCTGGCGCTGACGCTCAAGCAGGGCGGCAACCTGCTGCTCCTCGACGAGCCGACGAACGACCTCGACGTCGAGACGCTCTCGAGCCTCGAGAACGCGCTGCTCGAGTTCCCCGGCTGCGCCGTGGTCATCACGCACGACCGGTGGTTCCTCGACCGCATCGCGACGCACATCCTCGCCTACGAGGGCACCGACGAGAACCCCGGCGAGTGGTACTGGTTCGAGGGCAACTTCGAGGCGTACGAGGCGAACAAGGTCGAGCGCCTCGGCCCCGACGCGGCGAAGCCGCACCGGTCGACGTACCGCAAGCTCACGAGGGACTGACATGCGCCTGCACGTGCCGACGCCGCTCCGCTGGAGCGACCTGGACGCGTACGGGCACGTGAACAACGCCCGGATGCTGAGCCTGCTCGAGGAGGCTCGCATCCAGGCGTTCTGGGTGAACGACGACGGCACCGCCGAGCATGCGGTCGGCGCGTCGACCGCCGTGATCGACGCGTCGCCGGGCTCGGCGACCCTCTCGCTCATCGCGCGGCAGGAGGTCGAGTACCTCGCGCCGATCCCGTACCAGCGGCTCCCGCTCGACATCGAGCTCTGGATCGGCCGGATGGGCGGCGCGAGCCTCGAGGTCTGCTACGAGGTCTACTCGCCCGTGGGCTCCGAGCCGCGAACCCTGTACACGCGCGCCGCGACCACGATCGTGCTCGTCGACGCCGCGACCGAGACCCCGCGTCGCATCACCGACTCCGAGCGGCTCGCGTGGGAGCCGTACCTCGGCGAACCGGTCGCGTTCCGGCGCCGCTGACGCGCGTCTCGAGCCGGCGCTCGGACGGGCCGCCCGGTCGGAGCGGCGCGTGGTGCATCCGTCCTACCTGTCCTCGAGCGGCACGTCGCTGAACGAGCCCTCCCAGACGGCGCGGCTTCCGGCCTCGCCGATCCGGACGGTGGTCCAGACCGCGCCGACCCCGACGCCGATCGCCGCGACGAGCAGCAGGATCGCGATCGCGACGCGGCCGGTGCGCCGACGCGGATGTCCCGGGCGGCGAGGAGCATCTGCTCCTCGTTGTTGCCGGCC
>NZ_SDPL01000389.1 GCF_004135055.1 Agromyces binzhouensis
CGCCCGTCGCGGGCGGCGCGACCTGGGGAGGCTCCGGTCCGAGCGCGCCCGCGTCACGGACCCCGTCCCACGGCTCGACCGGGCGCGGTGGGAGCAGTCGGTTCGCGCCGAACGGCGGGGCCGCGTACGGCACCCCCAGGAAGACGTGCACGCCGTCGACGATCCTGCCCCGCAGGGCGCCGTGGTCGGTCCTGACCACCGTGTCCATGCCCCCACGCTGCACCCGCCATCCGCGGGCGTGCGGGGCGAAGGTCCCGCATCGGGCACGTGCCCGACCTCCGGGCGTCGACCGGCACCACTGGCAGGCTGCGATCCGCGCGAGCCCACGGTCTGTGGACAGGTCCGGCGCGGGGCTCCGGACCGGTCGTAGCCTACGCACGGCGCCGCCGTGGGCGCGACGCCGGAGGGAGCGTGGTGAGCGCACGTCGGAAATCCGGTCCGGGCAGCAGGCGGCCGCGGGAGGTGAGGGCACCCGCGACCGGCGTCGGTCCGCCCGACCGGTCGGACGTCACCCCGCCGACCTCCGGGACGGTCTCGTGACCGACGCGGCGGCCCCGGCCATCCTCATCACCGTCCTCGTGCTCATCGCCCTCGCCGTCCTCGTCCATCGGTTCGCCGCATTCCCGACCGTCGTCCGGTCGGACGCGATGCGACCGTTGCTCGAACCCGGCGACGTCGTCCTCACGAGCCGACATCGTCGTCCGCACCGGCTCCGGCGCGGCGAGATCCTCGTGTACCGGGTCCCCGACCGAGCCGAGCCGGACCTGCGGCGCGTGATCGGCCTGCCCGGCGAACGCGTCGTCGTCGACCCCGACGGTCGGATCACGGTCGACGGCCAACCGCTCTACGAGCCGTACGCCCGCCGCTCCGGCAGCTTCCGCGGCTCGTTCGCCGTGCCGCGCGATCGCGTGTTCGTGCTCGGCGACCAGCGGGCGGGCACGCACGACCCGCAGGCCTGGCAGCAGTCCTTCGTCGCGGAGGGCACCATCCTCGGCGTGGCGCGGCTCCGGGTCTTCCCGTGGCCGATCGTCGACACCCACGTGCACGGCTGATCCGGAGTGCTCGCACGCCGGCCTCCCGGCGGGGGCATGATCGGTCCATGGGATTCACCCGATCCGAACTCGAGTCCTTCCGCGACGCCGCCGTCGACGACCTGATGCCCGAGCATCCGAAGCTCGTGTTCGTCGGCATCAACCCGGGACTGTGGACGGCCGCGACCGGCAGCCACTTCGCGCACCCCGGCAACCGCTTCTACCCCGCGCTCGCCGCAGCCGGCATCACCCCGCGCCTGCCGGACTTCGCGTCGGGCCTCGACGACGCCGACCGGCGGATGCTCCTGGAGGCCGGCATCGGGATCTCGAACCTGGTGCATCGGGCCACGGCGCGCGCGGACGAGCTCGGCCGCGCGGAACTGCGTGCGGGAGCGCGGCGGCTCGAGCGGGACGTCGAACGCTGGGGCGCGGCGGTCGTCGCGATCGTGGGGGTGACCGCGTATCGCCAGGGCTTCGATCGGCCGAGGGCTCGGGTCGGGAAGCAGGACGAAGCACTCGGCGGCGCCGAGCTGTGGGTCGTGCCCAACCCCAGCGGCCTCAACGCGCACGCGACCGTCGACGACCTCGCGCGCGCGTACGCCGAACCGGCGAGGGCGGCCGGCATCACGCTCACGTCGAAGTCGGGATGACCCGACCGATCTCCTGGTCCGAGGTCCGCTCGCACGCTCGGCGCGGCCGACGGGCGCATAATGGATTGATGGATCCATCAATCCATGGAGGAGTCCGCGTGTTCACCGACGCCAGCCGCCCGCTCTACGAGGTCAAGGCCAACCTGTTCAAGGGCCTCGCGCACCCGCTGCGCGTGCGCGTGCTCGAGGTGCTCGCCGCGGCGCCCGACGTCGAGACGCCGGTGTCCGCACTGCTCGACGCGACCGGGCTCGAGGCGTCCCACCTCTCGCAGCACCTCGCCGTGCTCCGGAACCACCGGCTCGTGACCGCCGAGCGCCGTGGGAACCAGGTGTCCTACCGTCTCGCGTACCCGCAGGTCGCCGACCTCCTCCGCGTCGCTCGCGCGCTGCTCGCCGAGATCCTGCTGACCACCGAGCGCCAGCTCGTCGAGCAGGCCGCGCTGTCCGACATCCCGCCCGCATCGGCCGACCCCGCGTCGACCGGCTCGGCGGCCCGATCGTGACGGCGTCGACCGCGCAGCGCCTCGCTCGCGGCGTCCGCTCGCTGCTGCCCGCCGTCGCGGACTACCGCGACGTGCGCCGGAGCTGGAGGGGCGACCTCGTCGCCGGCATCACCGTGGGGATCGTCGCGCTGCCCCTCGCACTGGCGTTCGGCGTGAGCTCGGGCGCCGGTGCCGCGAGCGGGCTCGTCACCGCGATCGTCGCGGGCGTCGTCGCGGCGGTGTTCGGCGGGTCGAACGTGCAGGTCTCCGGGCCGACGGGTGCGATGGTCGTGGTGCTGGCGCCGATCATCGCGACGCACGGCGTCGGCGCGCTCGCGATCGTCGGGCTGCTGGCGGGAGCCATGGTGCTCGTGGCCGGCGTCCTCCGGCTGGGCCGCGCGGTGACCTTCATCCCCTGGCCCGTCATCGAGGGGTTCACGCTCGGGATCGCGGTCATCATCTTCCTCCAGCAGGTGCCGGCCGCCCTCGGCGTGCCCGCCACCGAGGGCGCGAACGCGATCGTCGGTGCCGTGGATGCGATCGTGGGGGCGTCCTGGCCCGACGCGGCGTGGTCGCTCGCCGTCGTCGCGACGGTCGCCGCCATCATGCTCCTCGCTCCGCGCATCCACCCGCTGGTGCCCGGGTCGATCGTGGCGATCGTCGTCGTGGCGCTGGCCGTGGTGCTCACGGGGGTCCCCGTGAGCACGATCGGGGCCCTGCCCAGCGGGCTCCCGGCGCCGACCGTGCCCGCGTTCGACCCCGCGACCCTCGCCGCGCTCGCGCTCCCGGCGGCGACGGTC
>NZ_SDPL01000039.1 GCF_004135055.1 Agromyces binzhouensis
CGGGCGCCGTGCTGCTCGTGCGGCTCGCCGCCCTGATGGCGGCCGCCGACGACGGCCGTCCGGGCCTCGCGGCGTGCTCGATCGGCGGCGGCCAGGGCGTCGCCATGATCGTGGAGCGCGTCGCATGAGCGCCATCCGATTCGACGGGGTCAGCCACCGCTTCGGCGACGAACTCGTCGTCGACGACGTGACCCTCGAGCTCACCGAGCGGCGCATCGGCATCGTCGGCGCCAACGGCTCGGGCAAGTCGACCCTCGCGCGCATGGTCAACGGCCTCGTCAGCCCCACCGCGGGCCGCGTCACGGTCGACGGGCTCGACGTCGCCCGCCACGGTCGCGAGGTGCGCCGCCGCGTCGGCTTCGTCTTCACGAACGCCGACACGCAGATCGTGATGCCCACCGTGCGCGAGGACGTGGCGTTCACGCTGCGCCGGCACCGGCTGGATGCCGCGACCGCCGCCGCACGCGTCGACGCGGTGCTCGACCGATTCGGGCTCACCGAGCTCGCCGACCGCCCGGCGCATCGGCTCTCGGGCGGGCAGAAGCAACTGCTGGCCCTGGCCGCCGTGCTCGTCGGCGAGCCCGCGATCGTCGTGGCCGACGAGCCGACCACCCTGCTCGACGCGCGCAACGCGCGTCGGATCGCCGAGCACTTCGCCACGCTCGACGAGCAGCTCATCGTCGTGAGCCACCACCTCGAGCTCCTCGAGTCGTTCGACCGCGTGATCGTGATGGAAGAGGGCCGCATCGTCGCCGACGCCGCGCCCGAGGTCGCGCTCGACGCCTACCGGGCGCTGATCGGGTGACCGGGCCATGATCGGCGTCTTCCATCCCGGCTCCTCCGTCGTCCACCGCACGCCGGCGCTCGTGAAGCTCGGGCTGCTCGCGGTCGCGGTGACGGCGACCGCGCTCGTCGGGTCGCTGCCCGCACTCGGGATCGTCGCAGCGGTCGCGATCGGGCTCTTCGCACTCGCCCGGATCCCCGTGCGGATCGCCTGGCGACAGGTCTCGCCGATCCTCTGGGTCCTCGCGTTCGCGGTGCCGGTGCAGTGGATCTTCGCAGGGTGGGAGGCCGCAGCGACCATGGGCGCCAGGCTCGTGCTCGCCGTCGCCCTCGCCGCCGTGTACACGCTCACGACCACCGTGTCGGCGACCCTCGACGCGATGCAGGTGCTGCTGCGCCCGTTCGCCAGGTGGGTCGACCCGGACCGCGTCGGGCTCGCGCTGGCCCTCGCCATCCGCTGCGTGCCCCTGCTCGCCGACCTCGTGCGCGAGGTGCTCGACGCGCGCAAGGCACGCGGCGCCGAGGGGTCGCTCACGGCGCTCGCCGTGCCGGTCATCGTGCGGACGCTGCGCACGGCCGACCACCTCGGCGAGGCGCTGATGGCGCGCGGCGTCGACGACTAGGCGTCGGCGGACCGACCGCCCGTCTCGAGCACGTCGCCGGCCGGAAGTTCACGATGGCCTCCGAACTGGAGCCGCATCGCCGAGAGCAGCTGGTTGGCGTAGCGATCGTCCTCTCGCGAGGCGAACCGCTCGAACAGGGCTGCGGCGAGCACCGGCGCCGGGACGCCGGTGTCGACCGCGGCCTTGACGGTCCACCGCCCCTCCCCGGAATCCGAGACCCGGCCGGCGAGGCCGTCGAGCGTCGGATTCTCGACGAGCGCGGCCGCGGTCAGGTCGAGCAGCCACGACGAGATCACGGACCCGCGACGCCAGAGCTCGGCGACGGCCGGCGTGTCGATCGTGAACCGGTAGAACTCGGGCTCCTCCAGCGGCGCGATCTCCGCCGAGTGCTCCTCGGGGCGGAGCCCCGCATCCGCGTTCTTCAGGATGTTCATCCCCTCGGCGAGCGCCGCCATGATCCCGTACTCGATGCCGTTGTGCACCATCTTGACGAAGTGCCCCGACCCCGACGGTCCGCAGTGCAGGTACCCGCGCTCCTCGGGGGCCAACTCGCCCGTGCGGCCGGGCGTGCGCTCGATCTCGCCCGGGCCGGGTGCGATCGAGCGCAGGATCGGCTCGATGCGCGAGACCGCCTCGTCGGGCCCGCCGACCATCAGGCAGTAGCCGCGCTCGAGGCCGAACACCCCGCCGCTCGTCCCGGCGTCGACGTAGTGGACGCCGGAGGGCGCGAGCGCTTCGGCACGGCGCACGTCGTCGCGGTAGTTGGAGTTGCCGCCGTCGATGATGACGTCCCCGGCTTCGAGCACCGCGGCGACCTGGTCGACGAGCTGCCCGGTGATCCCGGCGGGGACCATCAGCCACACGGTCCGCGGTGCCTCGAGCTTGGTCGCCAGGTCGGCGATGCTCTCGGCGCCGGTCGCGCCCTCGGCCGCGAGTGCGGCCACGGTGCCGGGATCGACGTCGTAGACGACGCACTCGTGCCCGTCCCGCATGAGACGCCGCACGATGTTCGCGCCCATCCGCCCCAGTCCAACCATCGCGATCTGCATAAGCCATCCCCCGTCGCTCAGCCGACGCGGCTCGCTCGGTCCGCCCGGCGCGTTCACGCCGCAGTCTAGGACCCCCCTCGGATGCGCCGCACGCCATGGAGCCACGATCTCCTGCCTCGCCGCGGCTCGACGGGGCCGGTGTCCGCAGGTGCGGGCACACTGGTCGACGCGGACCCTTCTCCGCCGTTCGTCCCGCCGTCCCCCGGCCGACCTCCTGGAGCACTCGACCCGATGATGGGCATCACCCATGCCACGAGCGGCGCCGCCGCCTGGCTCGCGATCACCGGAACCATGCCGATCGTCACCGCCGGCGCCTACCCGCTCGACCCGGTCGGCGTGCTCGCCGGCACGGCGGTGTGCGCGGGCGCAGCGCTGCTGCCCGACGCCGACCACCACAGCGCCACGATCGCGCACTCGGTGCCCGTGCTCGGCAGGCTCGCGACGGGCGTCGTCGAAGCGGCATCCGGCGGTCACCGGCAGGGCGCGCACTCCCCCGTGGGCGTGCTCGTGACGTTCGCGGCGGCGTGGGCGCTGACCCTCGTCGCGTTGCCCGTCGATCCGCTCGGCTCGCTCGCCATCGGTGCCGGCGCCGGCACGGCCGCACTGACGGCGTTCGGGCTCAAGGCGCGCGGCCTCATCCGCTCGTGGCCCGCCGCATGGGCGATCGGGGCGATGCTCGGCGCGTTCATCGTGGTCTTCGCGCCCGAGCAGGTGGCGTGGTTCCCGCTCGCGGTGCTCGTCGGCTTCGTCGCGCACCTCGCGGGCGACCTGCTCACCACGGGCGGCCTGCCCGGGCTCGTCTGGCCGTGGCGCATCCGCCCGCCCCGGGCGCTCCGTCCGGTGCCCGTGCTCAACCGCGTCTGGCTCCCGAACGGCTACGTGTCGCTCCCGGTCCTCGGCGACACGGGGTCGCTCCGCGAGACGATGCTCGGCGCGCTCCTCGGCACGTACTGCTTCATCGGCTCGACGTACGAGGTGCTCCGGCTGATCGGCGTCGACCCGTTCTCGTTCTGGTGACGGACCGCGCGAGCGAGCCCGGCCGACGCTCACTCGTGAGCCGGTCCCCACGCGGCGTGCTCATCTGTGGGTGATTCTGCTCACACGTGTGACCGTCGGCGTGTCGCGGCGTATCGTGAGGGCAGCCCGACCTCGACGAGGAGTTCAGCATGACCAGGGAACCCGGCGGCTTCGAGCGCGACGACCTCGCCTCTGCCGCCCGAGCCTTCACCGCCCAGCAGATCGCCCGGTGCGCTGCGCTCGGCATCGACGCGTCCGGCTACCGGATCAGCCATCTCGCCATCCGCACCCGCACCTGGAACGACTACGTCGCGGCGCGCGACGCGATCGAGTCGTACTCGACGGCGAACCTCGAGAACGTCTGGAACGGCCGGCCGATCTCCAAGCTGGTGCTGGCCGAGCCCATCGAGATCGCCGAGGGCATCGGCATCCCGCTCATCGAGCTCATCCCGCCCTTCCACCAGCGCGTCTACCGCATGGGCCTCGAGCATGTCGGCTTCGTCGTCGGTCCCGAGCATCAGGCGTTCATCGAGCGGCACCGCGAGGTGCTCACCGGCCAGCAGTTCCAGAGCCGGTTCTGCGCCCCCGTCTACCGGCTCTTCGACGACTACACCCACGTGAAGTTCTACGAGACCTCGCTGGGCGACGTGTGCCGGCTCGAGGGAGCCGCGTTCGACGGCATCGTGCACGCCGACTGGCAGCCCGCGGATCCCGACGCCGGTCCGTACGAGATCGGCTGCGACTGAGGCCCGCGCGATGGACCGCGACTTCGAGGGCACCACGGTGCTCGTCACCGGAGCGACCGGTGGCCTGGGCTCGGCGATCGCCGAGCGCTTCGCGTACCGCGGCGCGAGCGTGGTGCTGCACCACCGCTCACGCGAGCGCGACGCGGAGCGCCTCGCGGAGACGCTCGCCGCGGCGCACGGGCTGGTCGCCGACACGGTGCGCTGCGACCTCGCCGACGAGCGCGACATCGAGCGGATGTTCCGGCCGGAGTCGCCGGCGGCGCGGGCGACGGTGCTCGTCAACAACGCCGGCGCCTACCCGGTCGCCGGGTTCCTCGACCTCGGCGCAGACGACTGGATCGAGAGCTTCCGGTTGAACGTGGTCGCGGCGTATCTCTGCACCAGGTTCGCCGCGCCCGCGATGATCGCCGCCGGCGGCGGCGCGATCGTCAACGTCACGTCGATCTCCGCCGACCGCGCGACACCCGACCAGGCGCCCTACGGCAGCAGCAAGGCCGCGCTGCGTTCGCTGACGCGCACCTCCGCGGTCGCGCTCGCGCCGCACGGCATCCGCGTCAACTCCGTCTCACCGGGGCTCGTGTGGCGCGACGGGCTCGAGACCGAGTGGCCGGAGGGGCTGGCCCGTTGGTCCGATCGTGCGCCGATCGGCCGCGCCGTCGGCCCTCGCGAGATCGCGGACGCGTGCGCCTTCCTCTCCTCACCCGCGGCGGCGGGCATCACGGGGCACGACCTCGTGGTCGACGGCGGCATCACGGCGGTCTCCGACTACTGACGGCGGGATCACCGGGCGAGTCGGTCGCACGGCATCTCGACGAGCCACCCGTCGGGGGCGATCGCGATCGCCGTCCGGTCCGGCGCGTCGTCGACGGCGCAGGAGTTCCGCGCCGGGGGGATCTGCGAGGCCCAGTCCGGACCGCCGGCTCGCGCCGACGGCTGCGGGATGATCGCCGCGACGACCGTGAGCACCATCACGCCGACGAGCACGCCGACCGCGGTCCGCGACCATTCCCCGGCTCGCACGGCCACCGATGTCGCGAGGACGACGAGGGCGAGCAGGTACAGCGACGGCACGACTCCGTACCTCGTGAGGTGGAGGTGGATGGCGAGTGCGACCGGGGTCTCCGAGTAGAAGAAGTCCGGGTTCGAGTTCAGCACGTACGCCGCGGACCAGGCGACGATCGACCCGGCCGCGAGTGCCGCCCCGGCGATGCGCTCGACCGCGACGCCGCGCCACAGCACCCACGCGAGCGCGACGAGGAACGGCAGCAGCACGAGCGCCGCACCCCACCACCCGAAGTGGAGCACCCACGCCGCCTTCCACTGCCGCGAGGGGAAGACCGCCTCCATCGGCGCGTGGTACAAGTACCCCTGCACGGTCGAGAGGAACGGCGGTGAGGTCTCGGCTCCGGCGTCGCGGGGTGAGAGCAGCAGGGCGGCCACCTGCAGGGCGGAACCGATGAGGACGCCGGCGCCGACGATCCACCGGTTCGGATCGCGGAATCGCCACGCGAGCAGCGGCAGGAACAGCAGCATCTGGATCTCGGTGAGCGCGGCGACGAGGCCCACGACGCCGAGCAGGATCGCGGTCGATCTCCGGCGGGGAGCGGCGAGCAGCAGCCAGGGTGCGAGCCAGAGCAGGTACCAGTGCAGGTTCGCCGTGTTGCCGAGCACCTCCCACCCGGCCGCCGGGGCGAGGAACGTGAGCGCACCGAGCGCGATGCGGGCCGGGAGCCACACCACCACGCTCCGCGCGCAGAGGAAGACGACCGCGGAGACCGCACCGACCACGAGGCACGAGCCGACCGTCATCGCGATCGCGTACCCCTCGACGGGCACCACCGCGACGGCCACCCCGGCGATGATCCGAGGCACGAGGTGCAGGTACCCCTGGTAGGGCTTCAGGAGCACGCTCACGGGGTCCGCGTCGAGCGCGTCGCCGAGGAAGAACGTGCCGTCCTCGGCCCACAGGGTCGCGCGCGCCGCGGCCTCGATGCGGAACCACGACACGACCGACCCGAGCACGACGAGGGCGATCGCCCACGCCCAGTCGGGCAGGCGCGCGGCGCGCGGGCGGGTCCGTGCAGTGACCCCGCCGGTCGCGCGAGCCGCAGAGGGCGCGTCCATCGTCCTCCCGCCGTCGGATCTGCTTCGCTCCACGATACGGCCGGAGCCCTCCCCCGCCCGGGAATGACGAAGGCGCGATGATCAGGCCGGCTCAGCCGTGTCGAGGGCCTCGGAGATCCCCGGCGACTTGTCACCGTGGTGGTGGATGACCTTCCACCCGTCGCCCGCCCGATAGTAGATGTTCGTGACGCGGGAGTTCACCGTGAGCTGCGTGCCGCCGACACCGAATGCGGCGTGTTCGACGCCCACTTCGTATGCCGTGTCCCCGTGGACACGGAAGAGCTGATCCGTGATCTCCACATGACCGCCTGTGCTCGACCGGGCCACGCGCTCGAACGACGCCCTGATCTGGTCCCATCCCACCTGACGATCGCCGATCGGGTGCATCGTCGTCGCCTCGGGGCTGTGCACCCAGATATCGGTCAACGAATCGGCGTCCCCGGAGAGCATGCGATTCAATGCTGCGTAGAACGCCGTCGAGGCGGCGCGCACATCGTCTTCGGCGGTCATTTCCCTGCTCCCAGATACCAGCGTGTCGAACTTCGAGCGACCGGGGCACCGGGTGCTGGCTGCCCACGAACATGCTACGGCGGTCGGCCGACCAGCACAGCCCGGTCACGTCGAGCGTCCTGACCGACGAGAGAAGCCCGGTACCCACGCGATCCGCGTGGTACCGGGCTTCCAACTGGTGCACCCCCAGGGACTTGAACCCTGAACCCACTGATTAAGAGTCAGTTGCTCTGCCGATTGAGCTAGAGGTGCGTTTCGGCGGGGTTTTCTGCAACCCCGAACCGAGGAACAACGGTATCAGGTGACCGCCCTGAACGCGAAATCGTGGTCGGCTCGGGCGAGTCAGGCGCCGGGGCCCCGTCGCGTGCGGTCGATACGATGAACCGGTGACGGATGCCTCGTACGCCGACGACCTCGCCCTCGCCCTCGAACTGGCCGACCTCGCCGACTCGGCCGCCATGGCGCGTTTCCGCGCGGTCGACCTGAGGATCGACACGAAGCCCGACCGCACGTTCGTGACCGAGGCCGATCTCGCGGTCGAGCGCGCGGTGCGCGAGGTGCTCGCGGAGCGTCGCCCGGGCGACGGCATCCTGGGCGAGGAGTACGGCACCGAGGGCACCGGTTCGCGGCGGTGGATCATCGACCCGATCGACGGCACGTCGAACTTCCTCCGAGGCGTGCCCGTGTGGGGCGCGCTCATCGCGCTGACGGTCGACGGCGCTCCGGTCGTGGGCGTCGCCTCGATGCCCGCCCTCGGGCGGCGCTGGTGGGGCGCGCCCGGTGTCGGCGCGCAGACGACGGATGCCCCGGGCGCCGCGCCCCGCGACATCCGCGTGTCGAACGTGGCCGACCTCGCCGACGCGTCACTCAGCTTCCAGAGCGTCGCGCAGTGGCGCGAGGCCGGCTACCTCGGGCGGCTGCTCGCGCTCGGCGAGCGCGTGTGGCGCGATCGCGCGTACGGCGACCTGTGGTCGTACTGCCTGCTGGCCGAGGGCCTCGTCGACATCGTGGGCGAGTTCGACGTGAAGGCGTGGGACCTCGCCGCCCTCATCCCGATCGTGGAGGGCGCCGGAGGGCGGTTCACGTCGGTCACCGGCGAGGCGGGCCCCGGCACGGGCAGCGCCCTGGCCACCAACGGGCTGCTGCACGACGCGGTCCTCGAGGCGTTGAAGTGAGCCGCTCGCTCGAGGTCTGCATCTTCACCGAGCCCCAGCAGGGCGCGAGCTACGACGAGCAGCTCGCGCAGGCCCAGGAGACCGAGCGGCTCGGCTTCGACGGCTGGTTCCGCAGCGATCACATCCTGCACATGGGCCCGGGCAGCCCGCTGCCCGGGCCGACCGATGCCTGGACGACGCTCGCCGGCATCGCCCGCGAGACCGAGCGCATCCGGCTCGGCACGCTCGTGTCCCCGGTGACGTTCCGGCACCCCGGCCTCCTCGCCATCCAGGTCGCGCAGGTCGACGACATGTCGGGCGGTCGCGTCGAGCTCGGCCTCGGCGCGGGCTGGTTCGCTGCGGAGCATGCCGCGTACGGCATCCCGTTCGACGACCGGCGCTTCGACCTCCTCGAGGAGCAGCTGCAGGTCGTCACCGGCCTCTGGCAGACGCCGCCGGGCGAGCGCTTCTCCTTCGCCGGCCGGCGGTACGAGCTCGTCGACGCGCCCGCGCTGCCCAAGCCGGTCCAGTCGCCCCTGCCGCTCATCATGGGCGGCGGCGGGCGGACGCGACTGCCCGCGCTCGCGGCACGGTTCGCGACGGAGTACAACCGGGGCTTCTCCGACGAGGACGAGATCGCCGCGTCGTTCGCGCGCGTGCGCGCCGCGTGCGAGGCGATCGGCCGCGATCCCGACACGATGCGCCTCAGCGTCGCGCTGCCGACGGTCGTGGCGACGGATGACGCGAGCTACCTCGCACGCCTCCGCGCGATCCACGCCGACCCCGACACGTTCGCCGAGGTCAACGTCGCCGGCACCCCCGAGGTCGCGGTGGAGAAGATCCGACGCCTCGTCGAACTCGGAGCCGACCGGGTGTACCTGCAGCTCGTCGACGAGCGCGACCTCGACCACGTCGAGCTCATCGCCGCCGAGGTGCTCCCGCGCCTGGGCTGACGGTCGACCCGACCGCCTTCGAGGCATCCTCGTCATCGTGCGCGGAACGTCCGTGGATTCGCGTACCCTTGTGGGTGAGGGCCGGGGGGCCTCGAGGGGGAAGACATGCGGGCGATGGCACGCCGCCGACACGAGTTCGTCGACCAGCAGCCGCTGGATCCTGAGAACGATCCGTACGCCGCCTACCTGATCTGGAAGGCCGAGCGCGACGCCGAGGAGGCCGCACTCGCCGATGACGGCGCAGCCGACGGCTCCGACGGCGACGACGCCGAGACGGAGCCGGCCCGCGGGTCGTGGCTTCGGCGGCTCGCCGCCCGCGCCCACGTGAACGCGTCCCGCGAGCGCTGACCGCGCAGACGCCGATCGCCGCGACTCGGCGCGGCGATCGGAGGACTGGCACAGCGTGCGATGACGACCGGTGGTGGAGATGGGGGGAATTGAACCCCCGTCCATCGCTGGGATTCCACGGTTTCTCCGGGCGCATCCTGTGAGGCGTTCTGCTCGGCCCCGACCCTTGCCACAGGCAGCCAGGTCGACGGGCCCAGCCTGAAAGAGTCCCGTACGACGCTCAGGCGACGTCGCACAGCGAGTTCCCTAGATGACGCCAGCGACCGGGGCGGGAACGAACCCGGGCTGACGGACTAACGGACTCGCTTAGGCAGCGAGGGCGTAGTCGTTCTGCGACTTATTGGCAGTTATTGTTTCGCAGGGAGCGTTCACGAGATAACCCTGCATCCTCGGCCCGCTTCACGCGGTCTCGCAGGCGATGTCGAAACCGATCATCCCCATGAGACGCGCTCCGACCGTCGGTCGGAAGGCGGGTCGTCATCGCACGCTGTTGAGTTGCCAACCGCGCCAGACCCTCGAAGGGTGCGCGGCCCTACAGGATACAACAGGTGCGCCCGGCGGGGCATTCCGGATGCCGCGCCCGGAATCGTTCATGTGGCTGTAACCCGCGGGGCTCCGCCAGCACGTAGCGTCCCCGCATGGGACGTTCCGAGATCGCCTCGCCCCGAACGGGCACCGCCGCCCGCACCGGGTCGGCCGCCGCACACCGCCGCGCTGGAGCCGCATGATCGCGCGGGTCGACCCGTTCATCGGCACCGAGGCCGTCGACCTGCCCCCGCAGACGGGGCTGGCCGCGACCTGGTGGTGGCCGAAGCCGCAGGTCGGCAACACCCATCCCGGCGCGACCTATCCGCTCGGGATGGTCTCCGCGTGCGCGTACTCGGGCGCGTACCCGACCGGGTACGGACGATACGACCTGGCGACCGAGGGCGTGCCGCCGATGATCCACGAGGGCGGCGTGGCATCCGGCTTCACGCACTTCCAGCAGTCCGGCACCGGCGCCATCCGCAAGTACTACAACTACTTCCGCGTCACGCCCATGCTCGAGCCCCTCGACGTGCTCGGCCGTACGTGGGAGCTGCTGGAGGAGAAGGCGGAGCCGGGGTACTACGCGGCGACGCTCGACTCCGGCATCCGCGCCGAACTCACCGTCGGGCCGAAGTCGGCCGTGCACCGCTACACGTTCCCGCGGAACCCGAACGCCCGGATCGTGATCGACTTCTCGCTGGGCGGCCTCTCGATCCCCCACGGCGAGACCATCCCGCTGCGCGCGAAGCTCGAGCAGGTCGCGCCGGGCATCGCGCAGGGTGAGATCGTCGTCGAGGGCGCGCCCCTCTCGGTGTACATCGAGTGCGACGCCCACGCCTGGCGTCAGATGCTCTGGTACGACCGGCGCCTGATGCCGGGCGGCACTCGGCTCGCGTTCGACCACATCCGTCCGACCACCCTGCGCCCGTTCGGCCTCATGTGGGCCGGCCCGAGCGAGCCCGGGCAGAGCATCGAGGTGCGCATCGGGTTCTCCCTCCGCGGGGTCGAGCAGGCCCGTGCGAACCTCCGCGCGGACGAGGGCACGGGCCCCGCGCGGTTCCCGCACCGACGCGACCGGACGAAGAAGGCGTGGCGGAAGCACCTGAAGGCGATCACGGTCGACACCCCGTCGACCGAGCGCCAGACGATCTTCTCGACGGCGCTCTACCACTCGCTGATCAAGCCGTGCCTCGCACCCGAGGAGAGCCCGTTCTGGCCGACCGACGGCCCGTTCGTGTTCGACCTCTGCACGATGTGGGACATCTACCGCACGCAGCTGCCGCTGATCACGACGTTGTTCCCCGAACGGGCCGTCGAGCTCGCGAACGCGCTGCTCACGATCTGCGAGGAGGAGGGCAACTTCCCGATCGGCTACCGGATGGCGCGCGGCAGCGACCGGTTCTCCCGGCAGGGCAGCGCGCTCGCGCAGACGTTCCTCGCCGACCTCTGCCAGCTCGGCCTGCCCGGCGTCGACTGGGAGTGGGCGCTCGTGCACATGCACGCCGACCTCCGCCGCACGTACGGCGAGGACTTCCTGCTGCGCGGCGTCGCGCACCCGATCAGCCACACGCTCGACCTCGCCTACGGCTACTGGTGCACGGCGAAGGTCGCGGCGCGTGTCGGCGACCGTGCGCTCGTGGAGGAGTTCACGGCGCTCGCGACCCGGTGGGTCAACGCGTTCGACGAGCAGACCGGGCTGCTCCACGACTCGACCTTCTACGAGGGCAGCCGATACAACTACTCGTTCCGGCTGCTCCACGACATGCGCAGCCGCATCGAGCTCTCCGGGGGCGACGAGGGCTTCGTCGACGCCCTCGACGCGTTCTTCGGGTTCGGCGCCGAGCCCGTGCGGCAGCCGGGGGTCGCGCCCGGCCTCGCCGAGCTCGCGACGGGCTACGGCCTGGGCCGGTTCGAGGGACTCAACAACGAGCCCGACATGGAGGCGCCCTGGGCGTACCACTACGCCGGTCGTCCGGACCGGACCGCAGAGGTCGTCCACGCCGCGGTGCTCCAGCAGTTCGGCACGGGCCGCGGCGGCCTGCCGGGCAACGACGACTCGGGCGGCATCAGCTCGTGGTACGTGTGGGCGAGCCTCGGCCTGTTCCCCGTCGCCGGGCAGAACCTCTTCCTCGTCAACGCCCCGTCGTTCGCCGAATCCGAACTGCGGGTCGGCGGCGACGCGTTCCGCATCGAGACCGCCGGGTTCGTCGAACCGCACCGCGACGGCCCCGTGCAGTACGTCCAGTCCGCCGAGCTCAACGGCGACCCCCTCGACCGAACGTGGCTCCGCGGCGACGAACTGCATCGCGGCGGCAGCCTGCTGCTGCGACTCGGTCCCGAACCGAGCGAGTGGGGGCGGATGTCGCGCCCGCCCTCGTCGCCGGAACGCTGACCCCGCGGCATCCCACCGCCAGACCTGCCCGATCAGGACGCGCGCCTCGCGCCCCACCAGGAAAGGAGGAGCCATGAACGCTCCGCCCCGGAACCGCCTCGTCATCGTCAACCGCGCCGACCCGGTCATCTGCGGCCACTCGGTCGAGGGGCGCAACCTCGCCGAGGCCGCGCTGCAACGCGGCTTCGACGAGGTGCGCATCGTGACCTGGCCGATCGATCGCCTCGAGGCGGCCGGCCTGCCGCTGAAACCCCTGGATCGGATGCTGCCCTACAGCCCGGGCATCATCGTCGAACGCCCCGAGCCCGTGGGCGACTACAAGGTGCCCGATGGCCGCTACCTCGCCGGCATCACCGGCCGGCTGGTCGAGCTCTTCACCGACGGCGTGCCGACGGTGTGCCTGTCGCTCTACCTCAGCCCCCACACGGTGGCCGTCACCGACGCGGTGCGCGCAGCATGGAGCACCGGCCTGCCGGTGAACGTGACGACGATCGCCGAGGCGGTCGGGTCGGATGTCACGAACGTGGTGCGCTCGTGCGTCGAGGAGGGACGATTCGGCGCCGCCGCGCACATCCTCTCGAGCTACCTCGCGCAGGACCACTGCGTGGCGGTCTCGGAGTACACGCGCGAGCTCATCGTCGCCGCGGCGTCGGAGATCGACGCGTTCCACGGCACGCGCTTCGCCGAGCAGTGCCGCGACCGCATCCGCATCTCCTACCCCGCGATCGACACGTCGCAGTACCTCGACCTCGACCCGGCGATCGTGCGCGGGGTGCTCGCCGCGCGGGGCCTCGAGCCCGACGGGTACGTGCTGTTCCTCTCGCGACTCACCGAGGCGAAGGGCGTGGACGACCTCATCGCGGGGTTCGAGGGCACCGCGGCGAACGACCACCTGAAGCTCGTGATCGTCGGCCGCGGGCCGGCCGCGGAGAAGTTCCGCGCCCGCGCGGCGGCGTCGCCCGTCGCCGACCGCATCGTGTTCCTCGACGACGTCGACGACGCGGAGAAGCCCTACCTGATGGCCGGGTGCGCGACCTACGTGCTGCCGAGCAAGCCGCGACCGGAGTTCGTGGAGACGTTCGGCATCGCGCTCGCCGAGCAGATGCTCGCAGGTGGCGGCACGGTCATCACGACGGACACCGGCGGCATCGGCGAGGCCGTGGGCGAGCACGCGATCATCGTGCCGGTCGACGACCCCGACGCCATCGCCCGGGCGATCGACCGGGCGCTCGCGCTCACGCCCGAGGAGCGCGCGCTCCGCGCCGAGCGGGCGAGGGCGTACGCGCTCCAGTTCGACCGGGGTGCGGTGTTCGAGCGCCTCTTCGACGGTGCGGGCGTGCTCCCGGAGCGCGCGATCGCCTGACGCGAGGTCGGGCTCCCGCGGGCGACGGAGGGGCCGACGTATGCTGAGGTCGGCCGCGCCCGGGCGCGGCCGACCGATGCCGCGCC
>NZ_SDPL01000390.1 GCF_004135055.1 Agromyces binzhouensis
CGAGGGCGCGCCCGTGCTGGTCGGGATCACCGCGGACGGCCGTCGCGCGCCGCGTGCGGGCTACGCGGTCTACGACGGCGCCGGCGACGACGCCCGGAAGGTCGGCGAGATCACCTCCGGCGCGCTCTCGCCCACGCTCGGCCACCCGGTCGCGATGGCCTTCGTCGCCCCCGGCCTCGCGGAGGTCGGCTCGTCGCTCTTCGTCGACGTCCGCGGCACGCGCGTCGCGGCATCCGTCACCGCCCTGCCGTTCTACAAGCGCGGCGCCTGACCCACGACCCCTCCGACGGACGCACCGCCGGGCCCGCACCACACGACCACCACGAGGAGCACCCCATGACCGACCGCACCGACCTGAAGTACACCGCCGAGCACGAGTGGGTGAAGGTCGACGGCGACACCGTCACCGTCGGCATCACCGACTACGCCGCCGAGAAGCTCGGCGACGTCGTCTACGTCGACCTGCCCGACGCCGGCAGCACCGTCGTCGCCGGCACCGTCGTGGGCGAGATCGAGTCGACCAAGTCCGTCGGCGAGCTGTTCGCCCCGGTCGACGGCGAGGTCGTCGAGTCGAACCAGGCCGTCGTCGACTCGCCCGAGCTCGTCAACAGCGACCCCTACGGCGACGGATGGCTCCTGAAGCTCACCACCACGTCGCTGCCCGCCCTGCTCAGCCACGACGAGTACCGCGCCCTCACGGGCGAGTAGTCCCACCTCGAGGAAGACGATGACCACCAGCACCTCCACGGCCTTCGACGTCGACGCCTTCGGGCGCCGCCACATCGGCACCACCCCGCGCGACCACGAGTGGATGCTCGCCGCGCTCGGCTACGACTCGCTCGACGCGCTCATGGATGCGGCGGTGCCGAGCGCCATCCGCATGCACGAGGTGCTCGACTCGGTCATCCCGGCCGCGGCGACCGAGCGCGAGGCGCTCGCCGAGCTGCGCGCCCTCGCCGACGCGAACACGGTGCGCACGTCGATGATCGGCCTCGGCTACTCGGGCACGATCACGCCGGCCGTGATCCAGCGCAACGTGCTCGAGAACCCGAGCTGGTACACGGCCTACACGCCGTACCAGCCCGAGATCTCGCAGGGCCGCCTCGAGGCGCTCATCAACTTCCAGACGATGGTCACCGACCTCACCGGGCTCGACACCGCCAACGCGTCGATGCTCGACGAGGGCACGGCGGTCGTCGAGGGCATGCTGCTCGCGCGCCGCGCCTCGAAGTCGAAGTCGAACCGCTTCGTCGTGGACGCCGACGCGCTGCCGCAGACGCACGCGCTCCTTGCCTCGCGCGCCGAGGCCGTCGGCATCGAGCTGGTCGTCGCCGACCTCGACGAGACGACGGATGCCGCCGCGCTCGGCGAGCACTTCGGCGTCTTCGTGCAGTACCCGGGCGCGTCGGGCCGCGTGTGGGACCCGTCGGCGGTCATTGCCGCCTCGAAGGACCAGGGTGCGCTCGCCGTCGTCGCCGCCGACCTGCTCGCGATGGCGCTCATCACGAGCCCGGGCGAACTGGGGGCGGACGTCGCGGTCGGCACCTCGCAGCGCTTCGGCGTGCCGATGGGCTTCGGCGGCCCGCACGCCGGATACATGGCCGTGCGGAAGGGCCTCGAGCGCCAGCTCCCGGGCCGACTGGTCGGCGTCTCCCAGGACGCCGCCGGCCACCCCGCCTACCGGCTCAGCCTCCAGGCCCGCGAGCAGCACATCCGCCGCGAGAAGGCGACGTCGAACATCTGCACCGCGCAGGTCCTCCTCGCCGTCATGGCGTCGATGTACGCCGTGTACCACGGGCCGCGAGGCATCCGTCACATCGCCGTGACCACGGCGGCGAAGGCGAAGGCGCTCGCCGACGTGCTCGGCGGGTTCGGGCTGACGCTCGCGCACGACGCGTACTTCGACACGATCCGCGTGCACGTGCCGGGGCTCGCCGCGAACGTCGTCGCGAGGGCCCGCGACCTCGGCGTGAACCTCTGGGAGGCCGATGAGGCGACCGTGCACGTCGCCGTCGACGAGACGACCACCGAGGCCGAGCTCTCGCTCGTCGTCGAGGCGTTCGGGTTCGACCCACGCACCGAGGTGCCGGTCGCGCTCCGCGAACTGCCCGCGAGCCTGCCCGCGGCGCAGCGTCGCACGTCGCCGTACCTCGAGCACCCCGTGTTCAACACGCACCAGTCCGAGACGCAGATGATGCGGTACCTCAAGACCCTCGCCGATCGCGACTACGCGCTCGACCGCGGCATGATCCCGCTGGGTTCGTGCACCATGAAGCTCAACGCGGCGACCGAGATGCAGGCCGTCACGTGGCCCGAGTTCGCGAACCTGCACCCCTTCGCGCCCGAGGCCGACGTCGTCGGGTCGCTCGGGCTCATCGAGCAGCTCGAGAGCTGGCTCGCCGAGGTCACCGGCTACGACACCGTGTCGCTGCAGCCCAACGCGGGCAGCCAGGGCGAGCTCGCGGGCCTGCTCGCCATCCGGGGCTACCACCTCGCGAACGGAGACGACGAGCGGGACGTCTGCCTCATCCCGTCGAGCGCGCACGGCACGAACGCCGCGTCGGCGGTGCTCGCCGGCATGAAGGTCGCGGTCGTCGCGACCGACGAGCTCGGCAACGTCGACCTCGACGACCTCCGCGCGAAGATCGCCGCGCACGCCGAGCACATCGCCGCCCTCATGATCACCTACCCGTCGACGCACGGCGTCTACGAGCACGAGGTGAAGGAGATCACGCAGGCGGTGCACGACGCCGGCGGCCAGGTCTACATCGACGGCGCGAACCTCAACGCGCTCCTCGGCTTCGCCCGCTTCGGCGACGTCGGCGGCGACGTCTCGCACCTCAACCTGCACAAGACGTTCTGCATCCCGCACGGCGGCGGCGGCCCGGGCGTCGGCCCGGTCGCGGCGAAGGCGCACCTCGCGCCCTACCTGCCCGGCCACCCGATGGCCCAGCGCGCCGAC
>NZ_SDPL01000391.1 GCF_004135055.1 Agromyces binzhouensis
CCTCGGCGGGCCCGAGGCATCCCGCGACCGCCACGTCGCGCGCGGCAAGCTGCTCCCGCGCGACCGCGTCGAGCGACTGCTCGACGAGGGCAGCCCCTTCCTCGAGCTCGCGCCGCTCGCCGCGGGCGACCTGTACGACGACGACACGCCCGCCGCAGGCGTCATCGCGGGCGTCGGCCTCGTGCACGGGCGCCCGGTCATGGTCGTCTGCAACGACGCGACCGTCAAGGGCGGCACCTACTATCCGATGACCGTCAAGAAGCACCTGCGCGCGCAGGAGGTCGCCCTCGAGAACCGCCTGCCGTGCGTCTACCTCGTCGATTCGGGCGGCGCGTTCCTGCCCAAGCAGGACGAGGTGTTCCCCGACCGCGACCACTTCGGTCGAATCTTCTACAACCAGGCCAACCTCTCGGCGCGGCGGATCCCCCAGATCGCGGCGGTCATGGGCTCGTGCACGGCCGGCGGCGCCTACGTCCCGGCGATGAGCGACGAGACCGTGATCGTGCGCGACCAGGGCACGATCTTCCTCGGGGGCCCGCCGCTCGTGAAGGCCGCGATCGGCGAGGTCGTCACCCCCGAGGAGCTCGGCGGCGGCGAGCTGCACGCCCGCACCTCGGGCGTCACCGACCACCTCGCCGAGGACGACGAGCACGCGCTCGAGCTCGTCCGCGACATCCTCACGACCCTGCCGCCCGTGCCCGAACGCGCATGGGCCGTGCGCGAGCCGCGCGAACCCGCCGTCGACCCGTCGACCCTCACTGCGGCCGTGCCCGTCGACGTGCAACAGCCCTACGACGTGCGCGAGGTCATCGCGCGACTCGTCGACGGCAGCGAGTTCCACGAGTTCAAGAAGGAGTACGGCGACACGCTCGTCACCGGTTTCGCCTGGATCGACGGGCACCCCGTCGGCATCGTGGCGAACAACGGCGTGCTCTTCAGCGAGTCCGCCATGAAGGGCGCGCACTTCATCGAGCTCTGCGACCAGCGGGGGATCCCGCTGGTGTTCCTCCAGAACATCTCGGGCTTCATGGTCGGCAGCGACGCCGAGGCCGGCGGCATCGCCAAGCACGGCGCCAAGATGGTCACCGCGGTGGCCACGACCCGCGTGCCGAAGTTCACGGTCGTGATCGGCGGCTCCTTCGGCGCCGGCAACTACTCGATGTGCGGCCGGGCGTACTCGCCCCGCTTCCTCTGGATGTGGCCCAACGCGCGGATCTCCGTCATGGGCGGCGAGCAGGCGGCATCCGTGCTCTCGACCGTCAAGCGCGACCAGATGGCCGTGCGCGGCGAGGACTGGTCCGCCGATGCCGAGGAGGCCTTCAGGGCGCCGGTCCGCGCGCAGTACGACGCACAGGGAAGCCCGTACCACTCCACGTCGCGGTTGTGGGACGACGGCGTCATCGCGCCCGGCGACACCCGCACCGTGCTCGCGCTCGCCCTCGAGCTCGCCAGCCGCACCCCGCTGCCCGAGCCCCGCTTCGGCCTGTTCAGGATGTGATGGGAATGTTCGACCGTGTCCTCGTGGCCAACCGCGGCGAGATCGCCGTCCGGATCATCCGCACGCTGAAGCGCCTCGGAATCCACGCGATCGCCGTGTACTCCGACGCCGACGCCGGGGCGCCGCACGTCGCGCTCGCCGACGAGGCCGTGCGCATCGGGCCGGCGCCGGCGGCCGAGAGCTACCTGGACCCCGCGCGCATCGTGCGCGCCGCGCTCGACACGGGTGCGCAGGCGATCCACCCGGGCTACGGCTTCCTGTCGGAGAACGCGGCGTTCGGCCGCGCCTGCGCCGAGGCCGGCATCGTCTTCGTCGGGCCGGGAGCGCTCGCGCTCGAGGTCATGGGCGACAAGATCCGTGCGAAGCGGCACGTCGAGGCGTCGGGCGTGCCCGTCGTGCCCGGGGTCAGCGAGCCCGAGGCCACCGACGACGAGCTCCTCGACGCGGCGCCGCTCGTCGGGTTCCCGATCCTCGTCAAGCCGTCCGCCGGCGGCGGCGGCAAGGGCATGCAGGTCGCGCGCGACCAGGCGGAGCTCGAGCACGCGCTGCCCGCGGCCCGGCGCGTGGCCCGTGCCGCGTTCGGCGACGACACGCTCCTGCTCGAGCGCTTCGTCGAACGTCCTCGCCACATCGAGGTGCAGGTCCTCGCCGACGCCCACGGGAACGTGATCCACCTGGGCGAACGCGAGTGCTCCCTCCAGCGGCGCCACCAGAAGGTCGTCGAAGAGGCGCCGTCACCGCTGCTCGACGCCGCGACGCGCGAGCGCATCGGCGCCGCGGCATGCGACGCCGCCCGCAGCGTGGACTACCTCGGCGCCGGCACCGTCGAGTTCTTGGTCTCGGATGCCGCCCCCGACGAGTTCTTCTTCATCGAGATGAACACCCGCCTCCAGGTCGAGCACCCCGTCACCGAGCTCGTCACGGGCGTCGACCTGGTCGAGCAGCAGTTGCGCATCGCGGCCGGCGAGCCGCTCGCGATCGGACAGGACGACGTGCGCATGACCGGGCACGCGATCGAGGCCCGCGTCTACGCCGAGAGCCCCGAGCGCGGGTTCCTGCCGTCGACCGGCGACGTGCTCGCATGGCGTGCACCGTCCGGGGAGGGCGTACGCGTCGACGCGGGCATCCGCGAGGGCCAGCGCATCACGGCCGACTACGACCCGATGATCGCCAAGGTCATCGCCCACGGAGACGACCGCGCCGAGGCGCTCGAGCGGCTCGATGGCGCACTCGCCGACACGGTGCTGCTGGGCGTCGAGACGAACGTGGCGTTCCTGCGGACGCTCCTCGCGCACCCCGACGTGCGCGCCGGGCACCTGGACACCGGGCTGATCGACCGCCTCCCCGAGGCGACCGCAGCTGGTGCGCTCGCGGACGCCGGGAGCGATCCGGCGACGGGTCCGACGTCCGATCCGCTCGAGCAGGTCGCCCGCGCCGCGCGCGAGCGGGACGCGCGTGCCGC
>NZ_SDPL01000392.1 GCF_004135055.1 Agromyces binzhouensis
CGCGCTCGAACTCGCCCGGCGCGACGGCGGCAGGGCGGCCGTGGCACTGTGCGGCGGCGGCGGCCAGGGCGAGGCGCTCCTGCTCTCCCGCTGACCCCCGCTGACGGGCCCCTGCTGTGGTGGAATGTTCCCCACGGCAGGGGCCCGTCCGGTGAGGAGGCGCAGATGAGCGAGACGACGACGGATGCCGCGGGGCAGCCGGCGGCCCGACCGATGCGCCTCGACCACCGCCTCCGCCGGATGTCCGGCCGCGACCCCGACGAGCCGCACCGCTCGGCCACGCCGCTCGAGCTCTTCTTCGACCTCGTCTTCGTCGCGGCGTTCAGCGCAGCCGGGAGCCAGACCGCGCACCTGCTCGAGCTCGGGCACTTCGGTGCGGCGACCGCGGGCTTCGTGTTCGCGGTGTTCGCGATCGCATGGGCATGGATCAACTTCACGTGGCTCGCGTCGGCCTACGACAACGACGACGTGTTCTTCCGCATCGCCACGATGGTCGTGATGATCGGCGTCATCGTGCTCGCGCTCGGACTCCCCCAGGCGTTCCACTCGATCGACGAGGGCGGCGAGCTCGAGAACGGCGTCGTCGTGATCGGGTACGTGATCATGCGCGTCGCGGTCGTCGCGCTGTGGGTCCGCGCCGCCCGCCACGACCCGCCGCGGCGCCGCACCGCGCTGACCTACGTCGTGCTCGTCTCGGCCGCGCAGGTCGGCTGGATCCTGCTGCTCGTCGCGAATCCCCCGCTCTCGACCGTGGTGCTCGTGTGGCTGGCGCTCGTGGCGTTCGAGATGGCTGGTCCGATGATCGCCGAGCGCGTCGGCGGCGGCACGCCGTGGCATCCGCACCACGTCGCCGAACGGTACGGCCTGCTCGTCATCATCACGCTCGGCGAGATCGTGCTCGGCACCATCCTCGCGATCAGCGCGGTCGTCGAGGAGCAGGGCTGGGACGTCGAGGCCGTGCTCGTGACCGTCGGCGGCACGATGCTCGCGTTCGGGCTGTGGTGGGTGTACTTCATCATGCCCTCGGGCGCGGTGCTCGCGCGGCACCGCGAACGCGGGTTCGTCTGGGGCTACGGGCACCTGGCGATCTTCGGCTCGCTCGCCGCGAACGGCGCCGGGCTGCACGTCGCGGCGTACGTGATCGAGGGCACCGCGCACATCGACGACACGACGGCGCTGCTCACCGTCGTCGTCCCCGTGGCCGCCTTCTCGACCGCGCTGTTCACGATCTACTCGGCGCTGCTGCGCGAGTTCGACCCGTTCCACGTCGTGCTCTACGTCGGCAGCATCATCCCGCTCGTCGCCGCGGTGATGGCCGTCGCCGGCGGCGCGAGCATGGGCCTCGGCATCGTGATCACGTCGCTCTCGCCCATGATCGTGATCGTCGGCTACGAGACCATCGGCCATCGCCACCAGGCGGCCGCCCTCGAGCGCGCGCTGGCGTGAGCGATCGGGCCCCGGCCGGCTCCACCCCGACCCGTGGGCGGATCGAGATCAGAACAGGCTGACGGGCTTCACGATGTCGGCGTAGATGAGCAGCGCGCTCATGCCACCGAGGATGATCACCATCGCGAAGGTGAGCGGCATCAGCTTCGCGAGGTCGACCGGCCCCGGGTCGGGCCGGTTCCTGAGCTTCGCCCAGCCCCGACGGATCGCCTCCCACAGGGCGCCGGCGATGTGCCCGCCGTCGAGCGGCAGCAGCGGGATGAGGTTGAAGACGAACAGAGCGACGTTGAGCGAGGCCAGGATGCCGACGAGGCCCGCCGCACGCGAGGCGATCGGAACCTCGTCGAGGCTCGCGATCTCGCCCGCGACCCGGCCCACGCCCACCACCGAGATCGGCCCGTTCGGGTCGCGCTCCTCCGGTCCGAACGCGGCGTTGGCGACATCCACCAACCGCTGCGGGAGGTTGACGATGATGCCGGCCACCGCCTGGACGTTCTCGCCGACCATCGGCAGCACGGCCGACGCCGGCTGGCGCACGGTCTCGGCTGCGGGCCCGATGCCGACGAAGCCGACCTCGTCGGTGATCGGCTCGCCGTCGGCGCCGTCGACGATCCGGCCCAGCTCGTCGACCACGTACCGCTCGCTGAGCAGCGGCGTCACCGCGAGCGTGACCTCCTCGCCGTCGCGCAGGACGACGACGGGGATCTCCTCGCCCGGGTGCTCGCGGATGATGGCGGTCGACTCCGCCCACGTCCGGATCGGCTGGCCCGCGACGACGAGGATCGTGTCGCCGGGCTGGATGCCCGCCTCGGCGCCAGGTGCCGCCGGATCGCCGGGTTCGCACGTCTGGCGCTCGCTCGTCGCGGGCAACGCGCACTCCGAGACCGATCCGATCGTCGTGGACGGCTGCGCGATGCCGAAGCCCATGAGCAGCACGCCGAACAGGACGATCGCGAGGACGAGGTTCATGAACGGCCCGCCGAACATGACGATGATCCGCTTCCAGACCGGCAGCCGGTAGAACGCCCGGTGCTCGTCGCCCGGGGTGATGGACTCGGCGCTGGAATCGCGGGCGTCCTGGACGAGCGTGCGGAAGAAGCCCGTGCTGTCCTCCTTCGCGTGACCGTCCTTCCCGGGCGGGAACATGCCGATCATGGCGATGTAGCCCCCGAGCGGGATCGCCTTGACCCCGTACTCCGTCTCGCCCTTCCGGCGCGACCAGATGGTCGGCCCGAAGCCGATCATGTACTGGGTCACCTTGACGCCGAACAGCTTCGCGGGCACGAGGTGCCCGATCTCGTGCAGGCCGATCGAGACGGCGAGGCCGACGACGATGATGGCGACGCCGATCACGAACAGGAGCACGGATTCCACCCCGTCATCGTAGGGGCGATCCCTTGGCGCGCGCTGTCCGCGGACTGTGAACGGCTCCGCCCGGCTCACGGTCGGCGCGGCCCCGCGGGCCGGCCGCAGGTTCCTAGGCGCGCGCGATGCGCAGGTCGGCCGCCCG
>NZ_SDPL01000393.1 GCF_004135055.1 Agromyces binzhouensis
CGCCGGAGCGCCGGCGACGAGCGCGCCGGCGAGCACGCCGGCCGCGGTGAGGCCGCCGATGAGGGGGCGCGCGATGCGCCGCGTGGATGGTGCCATGATTCGTGCCTTTCGTAGGGTGAACGGTCGACCGCGGCCCTCCGCGGGCGTCGGCCCGGGTCCCCCGGGTCGCGGTCGGCGGTGACGGTGGACGGGGTCGCCCACCGCATCCATCGACGGTTCGATGCCGTCGATCGGATCCGATCCGGCCGGCGTCAGCCAGTCGGTCGGAAGTCGTGGTCCGGCTCGATGGCTCGGACTCGCGTCGTGGCGAGGCCGGGCAGCGCCATCCGGACGCTGCGCATGCGCGGAACACCGCCGGTCGCCGGACCCGTGGATCCGGGCGGGCGCCGCGAATCGTTGCGTGTGGTCTTCACGTTCTTCGCTTTCGGTCCGGGATCGTGCCGATCCGCGGCGGTCAGGATTGAGCGAATCCTCGAAAACGTGGCGTCTGTGCTCCCCCGACACAGGAACCTATGCGCAGACTGACAACGATGTCAACTCGCGCGAAACATCGGATGGTGAAGGTGCGTTCGCATGGAAATGCCCAGATCCGCGCTCATTCGCGGATGAACGCGCTTCCACGACCGCGGGCGGGATCACGACATTTGCAAATCGATTTGTGCGCAGCTAGCGTTGCCGGCGATTCCTCGAGTGGCGCTTGCGCTCCTCCCCGAACACACGACATGCGACGGCGCACCGCCGGTCCCGACGGACGGCCCCGCATGCGGGACCCGGACCCGGTGGTCGCCGACACCACGGAGGATCATGAACCGGACAACCCCACCCGAGCCTCGGCACGGGCGAGATCTTCGCAGCGGCACGCAGCGGTCGCGGCGGAAGGCGATCATCCCGTGGCTCGCCGCGGGACTCGCCGTCGCGGGCCTGGTCTCGGCAGCCCTGGTGGTGGAGGCGATCGGCGGCGCGCCACCCGAGCCGGCACCGAGTGCGACTGAACCGGACCCGGATGCCGACGTCGCCTACACGAGGCCGTCCGACTGGTCGGCCTACCGGCCCGCGGTGCACCTCACCCCCGCCGAACGCTGGATGAACGACCCGCAACGACCCTTCTGGCTCGATGGGCGCTGGCACTACTACTACCTCTACAACCCCGACTACCCGGAGGCGAACGGCACCGAGTGGTACCACGCGACGTCGACCGATCTCGTGCACTGGCGCGAGGAGGGCGTCGCGATCGAGAAGTACGAGAACGGCCTCGGCGACATCCTGACCGGAAGCGCCGTGATCGACACCGCCGACACCGCCGGCTTCGGCAGCGACGCCGTCGTCGCGCTCGTGACGCAGCAGCTCGACGGCATCCAGCGCCAGTCGCTGTTCGTGTCGACCGACGGGGGATACCGATTCGAGTCGTACGCGGGCAATCCGGTGATGGAGAACCCGGGTGCCGAGCACTGGCGAGATCCGAAGGTCGACTGGGACGATGAGCGCGGCGAGTGGCGGATGGCGCTGGCCGAGGGGCACAAGCTCGGCTTCTATACTTCGCCGGACCTGAAGTCGTGGACCTACCGCTCGGGCTTCGAGCGCGACGACCTCGGAATCCTCGAATGCCCCGACCTCTTCGAGATGTCCGTCGACGGCGACCCGTCGAACACGCGCTGGGTCCTGGTCGCCGGAGTGAACGGGGAACGGTACGGGATGACGACCGGCACCGCGTACTGGATCGGCGACTGGGACGGGCGGACCTTCACCCCGGACTCCGACGAACCGCAGTGGCTCGACCGGGGCTCCGACTTCTACGCCGCCGTCACGTGGGACGACCCCCGCCTCGGCGAGCGCGACCGCCTCGCGTCGCGCCTCGCGATCGGGTGGCTCAACAACTGGTCGTACGCGGGCGAACTCCCGACCGACGGCTGGAGCGGCGGCGCCGACTCCGTGGTGCGCGAGCTCCGCCTGGCCGATCAGGGCGGGCGGATGTCGCTGCGGTCGACGCCGGTCGACTCGCTCGACGCCCTCGAGGGCGACCCTCAGGTCCTCGGCTCGGCGACCGCCACCGCCGAGGGCGGCCTGGCGCTCCCCCAGCCGACGTCCGACGCCTACCGGCTGCGCGTCACGCTCGCTCCCGACCCGGCCGACCCCGCGGAGGAGGTCCGGTTCCGGGTGCTCGAGGGAGAGGGACGATTCGCGACCGTCGGGGTGGACTTCGCGTCGGGCACCGCCTTCGTCGCCCGCGACGCCGACGCCGCGGCATCCGCCATGCCCGACGCCTACCGCGAGGTGCGCACGGCCCCGGCCACGCCCTCAGCCGACGGGACGGTCGCGCTCGACGTGATCGTCGACGCCTCGTCGGTCGAGGTGTTCGTGAACGGCGGTGAGTCCACGCTGTCGAGCCTCGCGTTCGGGATTCCTCACGCGAACGCGCTCTCGGTCGAGTCCGTCTCCGGCGCGACGCGCATCGACCGGTTCGAACTCGCGCCCCTCGCGGTCGCGCCGGTGGAACGCGCGGGATGAGGTCGGCCGCTCGACGGTCAGGGCGAGGGGGGACCGACCGAGCCGCGTTCGACGAGCTCGCACCTGAGCAGGAGCGGCTCGGAGCCCGGCACTTCGCGCTCGTCGATCAGCCCGAGCAGTGTCGTCATCCCCCACCGGCCCATCTCGCGGTGCGGCAGCGCCACCGTCGTCAGGCCCGGATCGAGTGCTTCTGCGACGAGGTCGAGGTCGTCGACGCCGATGACCGAGAGGTCTCCGGGGATGTCGAGCCCGAGCGCGGCGGCCACCTGGTAGACGCCCATCGCCATCTGGTCGTTGAAGCAGAACACGGCCGTCGGCCGATCGCCCGGTGGTCGATCGAGCAGGCGACGGGCCGCCACCCTGCCGCCCGCGGCATCCGAGGTCCCCTCGGCGACGAGCGCCGCCGTCGGGTCGAGGCCCGCTCGCGCGAGGGCGCGCTCGAACCC
>NZ_SDPL01000394.1 GCF_004135055.1 Agromyces binzhouensis
GGTCGCGGGATGCCTCGGGCCCGCCGAGGGCGGCGACGCGGAGCCGCTCGCGAAGCTCCTCGACCAGGACGGCGTGCGCGTCGGCGTTGGCGCGCGCGGCGTCGGACGCCGCGTCGATCGCGCTCGTGATGGTGTGCATCCGCTCCCGTTCCGCCTCTCCGTCGTGGCGTGCGTGCGAGCGCTTCGGTGAACGTTCGCTAACCGGGATTCATGTTAGCGACCATTCACCGAGTTCCGCAAGCCGACCCTCACCCGGGCGCGGCGAGGGCGCGGACGAGCTGGTCGAGCCCGTACGACCAGGCATCGTCGACCGAGCCGCCGAGGCGGAACGCCCCCGCGAGCTCCATGCTCGTGAAACCGTGCATCCACGCGGTGATCGTGCGCGCGGAATCGAGCGCCCGCGCCTCGCCCGAGAGCCTGCGCGCCGCCTCGAGGATCGGCGCGCTCGCCCGCTCCATGGCGGATCCGCGCGCCCGCGACGATTCGGGCAGCGGCCCGAAGACGAGGCCGTAGCCGTGCGGGTTCTCGTGCGCGAACCGGCGAGCGGATGCCGCGATCGCACGCACCGCGTCGGCCGCGTCGGGCTCGGCGACGAGCACCCGTTCCATCCGCTCCCCGAGCTCGACCGCGACGTCCTCCGCGACGAGCCGCACGAGCGCGTCGCGGTCGCGCAGGTGCTTGTAGAGCGACGGCGCCCGCACGCCGAGTCCGGCGGCGACGGCCTGCATCGTGAGGCCCTGCTGACCGTCGCGCTCGAGGATCAGGCGGGCCTCGGCTCGCAAGGCGTCGGGCGTGACCTTCGCGGGTGCCGGCATGTCCGCCTCCTTCATGGCTATTGACACTAGCCATCATAGCTATGTATCGTAGCCATCATGCAACTCTCACCGGGACTCCGGCGCGTCGGCAACGAGATCGTCGCGTCCTACCTCTTCATCGACGGGCGCGGCGTGACCGTCGTCGACGCGGGGCTCGCCGGGCACTACGGCGACCTGGTCGCCGAACTCGCCGACGCGGGCCTCACGATCGACGACGTGCGCGCGGTCATCCTCACGCACGGCGACACCGACCACCTCGGCTTCGCCGAGCGCCTCCGCCGCGACCACGGCGTGCCCGTCTACGTGCACGCCGCCGACCTCGACCGGGCGAAGGGGGGCGACACGCCCGCCACCTCGTTCGGCCGCGGCATCCGCCCCTGGCCGGTCGTGCGCTTCTTCGCCTACGCGCTCGCCAAGGGCGGCGCGAGGACCGAGTACCTCGCCGATGCCCGCACGCTCGAGGGCGGCGAGCACCTCGCCGACCTTCCCGGGTCGCCCGAGATCATCTCCATGCACGGCCACTCGCCGGGCAGCATCGCGGTCCACTCCCCCGCACTCGGCGCGGTCGCCGTCGGCGACGCTCTCACCACCCGCCACGTGCTCACGGGCCGCCGGGGCCCGCAGCCGGCTCCGTTCACCGACTCGCCCGACGCAGCGCTCGACTCGCTCGACCGGCTCGCGGCGACGGATGCCGAATGGGTGCTGCCCGGCCACGGGACCCCGTGGAACCGCGGGGCAGCGGAGGCCGTCCGACTCGTCCGGGAGGCCGCCGCGGCGACGGCGCGCTGAGCGCCCGGCAGTCGGGCATCGGGCTCGGTGCCGAAGTCGCCGAGCCCGCATCCCGCTTGCCGCCCGCTCCCATGTCGGTTAGTGTGCATTCACCGAATGCCCCGGAGGTGCCCCCTGTCCGAGACGCTCACCGAGCGCGGCCGCGCCAAGGCCGATCGTCGCGCGGCGCTGCTCACCGCGGCCGCACGGCTGTTCGCCGAGCGCGGCTACCCCGGCGTGACGCTCGAGGAACTCGGGCAGGCCGCCGGCGTCTCGGGGCCCGCCGTCTACCGCCACTTCCCGGGCAAGGCCGCGGTGCTCGCCGCGATCCTCCTCGACGCCAGCCGGGGCCTGCTCGACGGCGGCCGCCGCACGGTCGACGAGGTCGCCGCGCCCGACGAGGCGCTCCGCGCCCTCATCCGCTTCCACGTCGACTTCGCGCTCGCGAACGCCGACGTCATCCGCGTGCAGGATCGCGACCTCGACAGCCTCGGCGACGCCGACGCGCACGAGGTCCGGCGCCTGCAGCGTTCCTACGTCGAACTGTGGGTGGGCGTGCTCGCCCGCCTCAGGCCCGACCGGGCCGAATCCGAGTTGCGCATCCGGGCACACGCCGCCTTCGGACTGATCAACTCGACCCCCCACAGCGCCCGCATCCATGGGCGCCGACCCGCGGACAGGGTGGTCCGCAGCATCCTGGAGGACATGGCATGGTCGAGCCTCACGTCGTGACCCTGCGCGCGACCCGCGCGGGCGATCTCGACGAGTTGTTCCGAATCCGACTCGATCCCGAGGCGAACCGCATGGCGGCGTTCACGGCCGCGGATCCATCTGATCGCGCGGCCTTCGACGCGCACTGGGCGAAGCTGTTCGCCCGCGAGGACGTCGATGCGCGGACCGTCCGCATCGTCGGCAGCGTCGCCCGGTGGATCGACGACGAGACGCGCGCCCCCGAGATCACGTACTGGATCGATCGAGACGAGTGGGGTCGCGGGATCGCGACGCGCGCGATGCGGCTGTTCCTCGACACGCAGCCGCGGCCGGTGCGCGCTCGTGCCGCAGCCGACAACGCGGCATCCATCGCGGTGCTCGACAAGCTCGGCTTCGTCGAGGTGGGCCGTGACCGCGCCTACGCCGACGCCCGCGGCGCCGAGATCGACGAGGTCGTGCTCGAACTGCGATGAGCCGACGGCGCCGCCGGCGTGCGGTGCCGGCAGCGGTCGCGCGATTCGGCTCAGCGGTTGCGGTAGAGCTCCATGAGCGGCGCGGGGATGCGGCCGCGGTCGGACACCTGGTGGCCGTTCGCGCGCAGCCACTCGCGCGCGTCCTTGGTGTCGCCGGCGCCGGCCGAGCCGCCACGGCG
>NZ_SDPL01000395.1 GCF_004135055.1 Agromyces binzhouensis
GCCGACCTCGCCGGCCTCGCCGTCGTCCGGCTGGACGTCAGCCCCGAGGCCGTCGCGCCGCGGCTCACCGGAGGCACGCGGCCCCTGCTCGCCGACGGCGGGCTCGAGCGGTGGACCCGGATCCGCGAGGAGCGCCGCCCCCTGTACGACGAGGTCGCCGGCCTCAGCATCGACACCACGCGTCGCTCGGTCGCGCGGATCGTCGCGGAGATCACCGAGTGGGCTGGAGGACGCGCATGAGCGAGCACGAGGCGACGGTGATCCGAGTCGGCGGCGACGCCGGCTACGACGTGCGGATCGGGCGCGGAGTGCTCGACGGGCTCGGCGACGCGATCGGAGCATCTGCGCGCAAGGTGCTCATCGTGCACCCGGCCCTCCTCGGGGCCCGTGCGACGGCGCTGCGGGAGTCGCTCGCCGACCGCTTCGAGGTGCTCCTCGCGGAGGTCCCCGACGCGGAGCAGGCCAAGCGCGTCGAGGTCGCGGCGTTCTGCTGGCAGATCCTCGGACAGGCCGACTTCACCAGGACCGACGTGATCGTCGGCTTCGGCGGGGGAGCGATCACCGACCTGGCGGGCTTCGTCGCGGCGACCTGGCTCCGCGGCGTCCGCATCGTGCAGGTCCCGACGACGGTGCTCGGCATGGTCGATGCGGCGGTCGGCGGGAAGACGGGCATCAACACGAACGAGGGCAAGAACCTGGTCGGCGCCTTCCACGCCCCGGCCGAGGTGCTGTGCGACCTCGAGGTGCTCGACACGCTGCCGCGGAACGAGATCCTCGCGGGGTTCGCCGAGATCGTGAAGGCCGGCTTCATCCGCTACCCCGAGATCCTCGACGTGATCGAGGCCGACCCGGATGTCGCGACCGACCCCGGGACGCCCGAGTTCCGCCGCGTGGTGGAACTGGCGGTCCGGATGAAGGCCGACGTCGTCAGCGAGGACTTCACCGAGCAGGGGCTCCGCGAGATCCTCAACTACGGCCACACGCTCGGCCACGCGGTCGAGCACGCCGAGCGCTACCAGTGGCGACACGGCGCGGCCGTCGCGGTGGGGATGGCGTTCGCGGCCGAGCTCGGCCGGCTCTCCGGGCGGCTCTCCGACGACGTGGCAGACCGGCACAAGCGCGTGCTCGACCTGCTGAGCCTGCCGACGTCGTACCCCGCCGGGCGGTGGAACACCCTCCTCGCGACCATGCAGCGCGACAAGAAGGCCCGCGCCGGGCAGCTGCGGTTCATCGTCCTGGACGACCTCGGCAAGCCCACCGTGATGCTCGCGCCCGACCAGTCGCTGCTGTTCGCGGCGTACCAGGAGATCGCGTCCTGAACCGCGACGGGCGAGTGGGCGGATGCCGCGCCGCTAGGCTTCGGACATGACCACGATCCTCGTCCTCAACGGACCGAACCTGGGCCGACTGGGCACGCGCGAACCCGAGGTGTACGGCTCGGAGACGCTCGCGGACATCGGGGCGAGCCTCCGGGCGTCCGTTCCCGACGACGTCGTGATCGAGCTGCGCCAGACCGACGACGAGGGCGAGCTCATCGGGTGGCTCCACGAGGCCGTCGATCGCCGCGTGCCGGTCGTCCTCAACCCCGCCGCGTTCACCCACTACAGCTACGCGCTCCGCGACGCGGCCGCCCAGCTGAAGACCGCGGGCGTGCCGCTCGTGGAGGTGCACCTGTCGAATCCGCACGCGCGCGAGACCTTCCGCCACACCAGCGTGATCTCCGCCGTCGCCTCCGGCGTGATCGCCGGGTTCGGGTCGGACTCGTACCGCCTCGCGGTCGACTGGCTCCTGCGACCGCCCAGCTGAGTCGACTACACTCGATCAGTCGCATGCCCTTCGGCGTGCCCGCAGACTTCCCTCCATCGAACGGAAAGCACTTCCATGGCATCCACCGCTGACATCAAGAACGGCGTCGTCCTGAACATCGACGGCCAGCTCTGGAGCGTCGTCGAGTTCCAGCACGTCAAGCCCGGCAAGGGCGGTGCGTTCGTGCGCACCAAGCTGAAGAACGTCGTGACCGGCAAGGTCGTCGACAAGACGTACAACGCGGGTGCCAAGGTCGACATCGAGAACGTCGACCGTCGCGACTTCACCTACCTGTACAACGACGGCGACGGCTTCGTGTTCATGGACGCCACCGACTACGACCAGCTCACGGTCCCGGCGGTCGTCGTCGGCGACGCCGCGAACTTCATGCTCGAGAACCAGTCGGTCACCATCGCGCTGAACAACGGCAACCCGCTCTACATCGAGCTCCCCGCGTCGGTCGTGCTCGAGATCACCTACACCGAGCCGGGCCTGCAGGGCGACCGCTCGACCGGCGGCACCAAGGCGGCGACGGTCGAGACCGGCTACGAGATCCAGGTCCCGCTGTTCCTCGAGACCGGCACCAAGGTCAAGGTCGACACCCGCTCGGGCGACTACCTCGGCCGCGTGAACGACTAGTGAGCGCCCGTACGAAGGCGCGCAAGCGCGCCCTCGACATGCTCTACTCGGCTGACATGCGCCAGGTCCCGGTCGAGCAGGTCCTCGTCGCCGAGGCCGAGCGGGCCGTGAACGAGCCCGAGCGGCAGGCGTCGTGGCTGTACGCACGCGAGATCGTCGACGGCATCGTCGACCACCGCGACGAGATCGACGAACTGATCACCACCCATTCCCGCGGCTGGACGCTCGAGCGCATGCCCGCGGTCGACCGCGCCCTGCTGCGGATCGGCGTCTGGGAGATCGTGTACAACGACGAGGTCCCCGACCCGGTCGCGATCTCCGAGGCGGTCGAGGCCGCGACGGTGCTCTCGACCGACGACTCGGCGGGCTTCGTCAACGGGCTGCTCGCGGCCGTCTCGCACGCCAAGCGCTGAGGCCCCGGCGGCGCCGCACCGCGGCCGTCAGGTCGCGGGCTCGTCCGTTCGCGCCGCACGGCGGCGCTC
>NZ_SDPL01000396.1 GCF_004135055.1 Agromyces binzhouensis
CCCGACGCCGACTGACGCGGGTCGTCGTCACCCGGCCGTCGACGGCGGTGGGGCGGATGCTCCGCCGCAATCCGGCACGGACTGCGACGCGTCGTCGGACGGCGCGGACGGTTCGGGGGTCGACGTCGACGCCCGCCTCCGCCGCACGACGAGCCGACCGACCAGCCCGCCCACGGCGACCAGGACCGCGACGACGAGCGGCGGCACGACGAGCTCGGGAAGCGTCGACGCCGACTGGAACACGCCCACGGCGTACTCGATCATCTCGTCGGGGCGGCGCGCCAGGACCCGGCTGCCGGCGGCGTTCGAGACCGCCGTGATGAGCGCCGGGCCGATCCAGAGCACGGCGAGCGCGACGACGGCGGCGATGACGCGGCCGACGGTGCCGATCCCGCCCCACGCGATGGCGGCGCCGACGAGCACGGCGGGCAGCCACCGGAGCACGAACAGCACGGGTTCCTGGGCCGACCCGCCGACCGCGGGATCGGGAAGGAGGAGACCGCCGAGCCAGGACGGGGACAGCACCGCGGCGACGGCGAGCCCGATGACGGCGCCGGCGCGCGGTGCGGTGCCGACGAGGATCATGACGGCCACCCCGATGAGGTCGGCGAGCACGGCGACGGCGACGAGCGCCGCGAGGTACAGGTCGGACTCGAACCGGTCCTCGAGGCCCCCGCGCACGACCATCGTGCTCTGCACGACGGCCGTGACCTGCACCGCGAGGAGCCCGACCAGCATCCAGGTGACGCCGGACCGACGCTGCCGCGACCGTGTCGCTCGCGCGGCGATGCCCGCGATCGCGGCGCCGACGATGAGCAGCGCGGCGATGCGCGTCAGGAAGTACTGGCTGAACGGCAGCAGCGCGAGCGGGTACTCGTCGGGCAGGGCATCCGTCGCCCAGAGGTTCTGCAGCGGCAGCCGCATCCCGTCGAGGAGCCACGGAAGCAGGCCGACGGCCCCGGCCGCGGCGCCGATGAGCAGGCACAGCCACCAGCGGAGCGGGCGGGGCGGGGCGTCGGCCGCCGCGCCCTCATCCGGGTCGCGGGTCTCCCGCTCGGCCTCACGTGGTTCGGTGGCGGTGTCGTCGGGTTCCACGGCGGCTCGCTTCGGTCGGTCGTCCAGGTCGGGTGCAGTGGCACCCTAGCGGCGGCGCGGCGTCGACGCCTCAGTCCGCGCCGACCTCGTGCAGGACCGCGACGACGCGTTCGGCCGGCAGCGGCGCGCCCGCTTCCTCGACCTCGTGCACGAGCGCGGTCAGTGCGCGGTTCACGGGGGCGTCGATTCCGGCCGCCTCCGCCTCGCGGACGACCGCCCCGTTGAGGAAGTCCACCTCGGTCGGCTGCCCGCGCCGGAGGCTCTGCTGCGTCGAGCCGAGGTTCGGCACCGATCCCATCCGCACGCGCATCGACCACGGCAGCACCTGCGCGAGCCCGAGCGGCAGCCGCGCGAACGCGCGCAGGCGCCGATCGCCGAGCCCCTGCAGCGAGCCGAAGCGGATGCCGCGGGCGATCCCGACGCGCACGCACTCGCGCATCGACGCCGCGACCACGCGCCGCAGCGCCGGGTCGTCCACCACGTCCTGCACGCTCCGACCGACGATCGCGGGGACCGCGTTCAGCATGTTGACGACGAGCTTGGTCCACTGCGCGCCGCGGAAGTTGGAGACCGCGACGACGGGCACGGCCGCGGAGATGAGCGACGCGACGCGCCGCACCTCGTCGTCGGGCGCACCGTCGCCCCGGCCGAGGTAGCTCGCCGCGGTCGTGGTGACCCGCACCGAACCGGGTTCGGTGTAGTTCGCCGCGATGATCGAGAGCATGCCCATGCACGCCGAGCGGGGGAGGAGCCGCTCGGCCGTCGCGACGCCGTCGAGGCCGTTCTGCACCACCACGACGGGCACCCCGTCGATCACGGCGCCGTTGGCGACGATCGCCGCCGCGGCATCCTGCGCCTTGGTGCACACGAGCGCCAGGTCGGGCCGCACGGTCAGGCGCTCGGCGGCCGCCGGATGCACGTGCGCGTCGCCGTACCCGCCCGACAGCCGGATGCCGCCCTCGCGGATCGCCTCGAGGCCCGCGCCGCGAGCCGTCACCTCCACGTCGTGCCCCGAACGCTCGAGCAGTGCGGCGAAGGTGCCGCCGAGCGCGCCCGCGCCGATGATGCCGATCCTCACCGGTCCAGCGTAGGGCGACCGAACGGTGCGGGCGGTCCGCGCTGTTAGCCTGTACGGCGTGAACAGCGGCATCCTCCTCGTCGACAAGCCGCAGGGGATGACCAGCCACGACGTCGTCGCCCGCGTCCGGCGCCTCGCCGGGACCCGCAAGGTCGGCCACGCCGGCACGCTCGACCCGATGGCCACCGGGCTGCTCCTGATCGGGATCGAGACGTCGACGAGGCTCCTCCACCACCTCGTCGGACTCGACAAGGAGTACCTGGCGACCGTGCGCCTCGGCTGGGGCACGACGACCGACGACGCCGAGGGCGAGGCGCTGCCGGCGGCATCCGCCGAGGCCGTCGCCGCGATCGCGCGCGCGGCCGTCGAGGCCGGGATGGCGGAGCTCACCGGCACGATCGACCAGGTCCCGAGCGCCGTCAGCGCCGTCAAGGTCGACGGCAAGCGCGCCTACCAGCGCGTGCGCGACGGCGAGGCGGTCGAACTCGCCGCCCGGACCGTGACCGTGTCGGCGTTCGAGCTGCTCGACGTGCGCGAGGGTGCCGGATGGCTCGACCTCGACGTGCGCGTCGCATGCTCGTCGGGCACCTACGTGCGCGCGCTCGCGCGAGACCTCGGCGCCGCGCTCGGCGTCGGCGGGCACCTCACCGCACTCCGTCGGACGCGCATCGGCCGGTTCGACGTCGCCGAGGCAGGCTCGCTCGAGGGACTCGACGTCGCCGCGGCGCGACTCGCGCCGGCGGAGGC
>NZ_SDPL01000397.1 GCF_004135055.1 Agromyces binzhouensis
GTGCCCGCCCGGGACGACGGTCAGGCGGCGCAGGCCGACGCGATGCGCGAGGCCGTGCGGCGGTGGCTCAGCCGGTCGTGACGCGGTCCTCGTCGGGCGCTTCGCGGCCGCGGCGATCCGGAGCACGCCGGACAGCGAGCGCATGCATCCCCGTCGAATCCACCGGCGTCGCGCGGCCCGATGTGCCCGAGAATGGTCGGACGGGCGGCGAGCGGACGGGGGGAATCGATGCGGGCACTGGTGGTCGATGAGACGGGCGAGGGCGCGGTGTTCCGCATGGCGGACGTCCCGCAGCCGCTCCGCGTGCAGGACGAGGTGCTCGTGCGGGTGATCGCCGCGGGCGTGAACCCCATCGATCGCAAGACCAAGCTCGGACGCGGCGTCTCCGCCGCGATCCCGTCGTACCCGGCGATCCTCGGCCTCGACTTCGCGGGCGTCGTCGAGGAGGTCCCGTACGCCGCGCATCCGCTGAAGGTCGGCGATCGCGTCTACGGCATGGGCCGCGTCCCGCGGATGACGGGCACGTACGCCGAGGTCGTCAGCATCCCGTCGATGTCGGTCGCGCCCATGCCGATCGGGACGGGCTTCGTCGAGGCGGCCGGGATCCCCTGCGCGGCGCTCACGGCGTGGGGTGCGGTCGTCGACGTCGCCCGCGCCCACGACGGCCAGCGGATGCTGATCCACGCGGGCGCCGGCGGGGTCGGCCACTTCGCGGTGCAGCTCGCGACGTACTTCGGCGCCCAGGTCACGGCCACCGGATCGCCCCGCAATGCCGACTTCCTCCGATCGCTCGGCGCGCAGCAGGTCATCGACCACACCTCGGAGCGGTTCGAGGAGGTCGCCGGCGAACAGGACGTCGTCATCGACCTCATCGGCAACGTCATCGACGACACCGGTACGCGCTCGCTCGACGTGATCCGCCGCGGCGGGCTCATCGTCAACGTGCCCACGAAGTCGTGGCCGACGATGGCCGAGGAGGCGGCCGCACGCGGCATCCGCGCGACGGGCTTCGTCGTCTCGCCCGACGCGCGCACGCTGTCGGTGATCTCACGCCTCGTCGACGACGGCGCCATCCGGGTCCACGTCGACGAGGTGTTCCCGCTCGAGCAGGGCGAGACCGCGCACACGCGCCTCGGCGGCGGTCACGTGCGCGGCAAGCTCGTGCTGCGCGTGGCCGACGACCCGGAGTAGCGCGCCCCGGGCGATCCCTCCATGCGCACGGTCACGACGCGGGCAGCGCACCCTCCAGCAGTGCGGACCCCAGCTCGCTGCGCAGGTAGAGGACGCTCCGGCCGTGACGCGCGCTCGAGAGCAGGCCCGCGTCCCGGAGCGCGCGCAGGTGCTGGTTCACGGCGCTCGGCGTGACGCCGAAGCGCACTCCCAGTTCGGTCGAGGACGCCGGATCGCCGAGCGCCGCCAGGAGCGAGGCCCGGGTGTCGCCGAGGATGCCGGCCAGCGCCGCCGGATTCGCGACCCGCTCGGCCTCCCACAGGGCCCCCTGCCCGCGTGCGGGGTACATGAGCATCGGCGGCCCGTCGCCGACCGGCGCCGAGGCGCGCCGCGTGAACATCGTCGGCACGAGCGTGAGGCCCGTGCCCACGATCGCCTGGGTGCGGTCGCGCGGGTCCCGAAGCCGCACCCGCAGCACGTCGCCGTCGAAGTCGACCGTCGCGGTGAGCCCGTTCAGCATGGCGCCGAGTCCCTGCTGCGCGATCTGCCGCCCGCGGTGCACGACGTCGGCCTCGAGGACCGCGCGCATGCGCGACCAGTACGGAGCGAAGCTCGCCGCCCAGAGCTCCTCGAGTGCCGCGACCATGCGACCGATCGCCGCCCTCGGCGGGCCGGCGAGCGCGTCGGGCACGCGGCCGTGCACCGCCACGAGGTCGGCGTGGAACCGGTCTGCGGGCAGGTCGCGCAGTGCGGCGAGCTCGTCGTCGAGCCGCGTGAGCGGGGATGACGGTCGCGGGTTGAGGAAGTCCGGCGTCCACATGCGATCGTCGATGAGCGCGTCGAGCGCCGCGTGGTCGAGGTCGGCGCGCGAGGCCTCGGTGCGCCGGACCCACGGCAGTTGCAGCGGGAACCACTCGGGTGCGTGGACGGCGCGGAGCGACAGCCCGAGCTCGCACAGCGGGGAGATGCCGAAACGGACGGCGGCGACGTCCTGCTCGTCGAGCACGTAGCGCAACATGTAGCACAACGCTACATCGATTCCACCGCCGCCGCGGCCCTGCGAGAACGGAACCGTGACCACCGCACCCCCTCGACCGTCGTCCCTCTCGCGCGTCCTCGACTCCCTCGCCGACCCCGTCCTCCGCGCGCTCGTGGTCGCCACGCTCATCGGCCGCGTCGGGCGCGGGATCTTCCTCACCGTCACCGTCCTCTACTTCACGTTCGTCGTCGGCCTGCCCGCGCACGAGGTCGCGCTGGTGCTGACGCTCGCCAGCGCGGCCGGCGTGCTCTCGTCGTTCACCGGCGGATGGCTCGCCGACCGCGTGCCGGCCCGGCGCCTGCTCATCGGGCTCTCGATCGCCGACGGCCTCGGGCTCATCGCGTACGTCTTCGCGAGCGACCTCGCGACCGCGCTCGTCATCGCGGTGGCCGTCGGCGCGGTCGACCAGGCCGCGAACTCGACCCGCAGCGCGATCATCGCCCGCGCGTTCACCGGCGAGGCCCGGGTCGGCGCCCGCGCGACGCTGCGGGCCGTCACGAACGTCTCGATCGCGGTCGGATCCGGCATCGGGGCCCTCGCACTCGTACTCGGGACACCGGAGGCGTATCGCGCGACGATCGTGATCGCCGGCGCGGCCTCCCTCCTGGGCGTGACGCAGCTCGTCCGGCTGCCCCGATCGGTCGACGCGCCCGCGCCGCGCGCGGCCGAGCCCGTGAGCACGGCCACCGGGTCGACGGATGCCGCGGCCT
>NZ_SDPL01000398.1 GCF_004135055.1 Agromyces binzhouensis
CGCGGTCGCCGAGGACGCCCTCGCGCGCATCGCCCGGTTCGAGCCGGTCGTGAACGCCTTCTCCGATCACGATCCCGACGAGGTGCGGGCGGATGCCGCGGCGAGCGCCGACCGCCACCGGCGCGGTGCGCCGATCGGCCCGCTCGACGGGGTGCCGGTCACGGTCAAGGAGAACATGCTGCGCGCGGGCGTCGCCGCGCGGTCGGGTTCCGCGGCATCCGCGCCCGTCGTCCCCGACGCCGACTCGCCGATCGTGGCCCGGCTCCGCGAGGCGGGTGCCGTGGTGCTCGGCTCGACGACCATGCCCGACTGGGGGATGCTCTCGTCGGGCGTCTCGAGCCTGCACGGCGTCACCCGCAGTCCGCTCGACGCGGCGCTCACGGTCGGCGGTTCGAGCGCGGGTGCCGGTGCGGCCGCGGCGGCCGGCCTCGGCCCGATCCACATGGGCAGCGACATCGGCGGATCCGTCCGGTTCCCGGCGGCGTGGCTCGGGCTCGTCGGGCTGAAGCCCAGCGCGGGGCGCGTGCCCATCGACCCGCCGTACCTCGGGCGCGCGGGTGGGCCGATCGGCCGCCGCGTCGCCGACCTCGCGGCGGCGATGGCGGTGGTGACGCGACCGGATGTGCGCGACCACACCTCGCTGCCGTACGAGCGGCTCGACTGGGCGGATCCGGCCGTCGACGTCCGCGGGCTCCGGATCGCCGTCCACACCGAGGCGGGAGCCGGGCTGCCCGTCGATCCGGAGGTCGCCGCGACGGTGCGGGCGGCCGCGGAACGGTTCGCCTCGGCGGGGGCGGATGTCGTCGAGCTCGCGCCGTTCCTCCACGACGGGCTGCTCGGGCAGGTCGACCGGTTCTGGCGGGTGCGGTTCCGTCGCACCTACGACGACCTCACGCCCGAGGCGCGGGACCGCGTGCTGCCGTACATCGCCCGGTGGGTCGCGCCCGGCGCCGGCGTCTCCGGAACGGCCGCGCTCGCCGCGTACGACGACATCGGGGAGCTCAGGCATCGCACGGTCCTCGCGACCGCGCCGTTCGACGCGGTCCTGTCGCCGGTCGCGCCGATGGCCGCGTTCCCCGCCGAGCGGCCGATGCCGTGGGGCGAGGAGGACCTCGGGATGGCCCACATCGCGTTCACGCTGCCGTACAACATGTCGGGCCAGCCGGCGGTGAGCATCAACGCGGGAACGACCTCGGACGGTCGTGCGATCGCACTGCAGGTCGCGGGTCCGCGCTTCGCCGACCTGGGGGTCCTCGCGCTCGCGGCGTGGTGGGAGCGGGAGCGACCGGCGGATGCCGCGGCGCCCCCGGTCCCGCTCATGCCACCGCCGACGGCGCGCTGACTCGATCGGCATGGTCGCATCGACACTGGACGGAATACCCCATTGGGGTATTGCGTTCGACTTGGTACAAGTACCCCTCTGGGGTACCCTCGAACACGATCCGATCCAGAAGAGGAGAACCCGATGAGCGAGCGCGAGTACCAGGTGACCGGCATGACGTGCGGGCACTGCGAACTGTCGGTGCGCGAGGAGGTCGAGCAGGTGTCGGGCGTGACCGGCATCCGGGTCTCGGCGGCCGCCGGCACCCTCACCCTCTCCGCCCCCGCCGAGCTCGACGACGCCGGCGTGATCGCCGCCGTCGAGGAGGCGGGCTACTCCGCAGTGCGCGTCTGACGGCGCGCACGCCGGGGCGGTTCGACGCCGCCCCGGCGCCACCCATCACCTCGGCCGATCCACCGGCCGCCCGGACCTCGAACGAGGAGGCTCCCATGGACACCATGATCGCCGGGCACGGCGACCACGCCGCCCACGCGGCATCCGCCGACGACGTGCGCGGCCTCGCGGTCTCGCACCGAGGCCTGACCCTCACCGCGCTCACCGCGCCCGCCCGGGCCGGCGAGGCGGGCGAGATCTCCTTCGCAGTGACGGATGCCTCGGGCGTCGCGGTCACCGACGTCGAGATCTCGCACGACAGGCCGCTGCACCTCATCGTGGTGCGGACCGACGGCGCGCACTTCCGGCACGTGCACCCCGCCCTGCACGGCGACGGGTCCTGGCGGATCCCGTTCACGTTCGACGCGGCCGGCGCCTACCGGGTCTTCGCCGACATCACGCCCACGGCGCTCGGCGAGACGATCACGCTCACGAGCACCGTGGAGGTCGCGGGCGAGTTCGTCCCCGAGCCGCGCACGACCGATGCCATCACCTCGAACGTCGACGGCCTCCAGGTCGAACTCGACGGAACCCTCGTCGCGGGCGGAGTGGGCGAGCTCGTCTTCACCGTCACCCGAGGCGGCGCCCCGGTGACCTCGCTCGAGCCGTACCTCGGTGCGTACGGGCACCTCGTCGCGCTCCGCCAGGGCGACCTCGCCTACCTGCACGTGCACCCGCTGGGCGTGCCCGGCGACGGCGTCACCGTGCCCGGCCCGGAGATCGCCTTCATGGCGAGTGCGCCCACGCCGGGGCGGTACCTGCTCTACCTCGACCTGATGGAGGGCGGCGTGGTCCGGTCCGTCCCCTTCGTCGTCACCGCGATCGCCGCGACCGGCGACGAGCTCGCGCATCACGGCGCCGGCACCGAGCACGGGCACGGAGCCGGGCATGGCGACGCCGCCGGGCACGCCGAGGCCCACCGGTGACCGACGTCGCGACCGGGTCCGGCGACCAGCGCGTCGTCGAGCTCGAGATCGGCGGCATGACCTGCGCCTCGTGCGCAATGCGCATCGAGAAGAAGCTCAACCGCCTCGACGGCGTCACGGCGACGGTGAACTACGCGACCGAGAAGGCGCGGGTCTCGGCGCCCGTCGGCGTCGACGACCCCGAGCTCATCGCGACGGTCGAGGCGGCGGGTTACCGCGCCCAGCTCCCGCCGGCGCCGGCCGGTGCCGGCACCGGCGAGGCGGCC
>NZ_SDPL01000399.1 GCF_004135055.1 Agromyces binzhouensis
CCGTGGCGGCCGGGCGCACGCACCTGACGGTCGCCGCGATCGCGCCCGGCGGCGAGGTCGCCGGCTTCACCATCCTCACGCTCGCGCCCGGCAAGCGCGGGGCGTACCAGGACGACACGCTGGTCCTCGGCCCGCACCGCGGCCACGGCCTCGGCATGCGGATGAAGCTCGCGAACCTGGTCGCGCTGACCGACGCCGCGCCCGAGCGGACGGAGGTCTACACCTGGAACGCCGACGAGAACGGGCCCATGCTCGCGATCAACCGCGAGCTGGGGTTCCGCCCGCACTCGATCCAGGCGACGTGGCAGCGGGGATGACCCGTGCGACCGGCGTCGAGGCGCCCGTCGACGCACCGCTGCGGACGCCGGCGCGCAGCCGCTGGCACCGCGGGCAGCGGTGCGACGATCGGTTCATGAACGCCTCGCGCACGATGGGCGTCCCGCACCGCGGGCAGGGACGGCCGGCGCGGCCGTAGGCGTTCAGCGAGTGGGCGAAGTACCCGGATGCGCCGTTCACGTTGACGTACTGCGCGTCGAAGCTCGTGCCGCCCTCGGCGAGCGCCCGGTTCAGCACCTCGCGCACGGCCGCGAGCAGTTCGCGCGCGCGCCGCCGGCTGAGGCTCGACGCGGGCTGCTCGCCGTGCATGCGGACCGCCCAGAGCGCCTCGTCGGCGTAGATGTTGCCGATGCCCGACACCACGCCCTGGTCGAGCAGCACGCGCTTGATGCCGGTCGCCCGGCGGGCGAGGGCGGCGGCGAACCCGTCGTCGTCGAACGCCGGGTCGAGCGGGTCGCGGGCGATGTGCGCCACCTGCGACGGGATCGATCGCGCCCACGGACCGGTGACGTCGGCCGAGAACCCCGCCACGCGACCGTCCGAGGTCGGCGCCATGCGATCGATCGCCATCGAACCGAAGATGCGCTGGTCGACGAAGTCGACCCGGAGCTCGCCGTGCTCCGGGTGCTCGAGGTGCAACCGGATCCGCGCATGGCGGTCGTCGCCCGGATGGTCCGGGGTGCGGAGCAGGAGTTGGCCGCTCATGCCGAGGTGCCCCACGAGTGCACCTCCCCCGGCGAGCGGCAGCCAGAGGAACTTGCCGCGACGCACCGCGGCTTCGATGCGCTCGCCGGTGAGCAGCGTCTCGAAGTCGCCGGATGCCGCCTCGTGGCGCTTCAGCGAACGGGCGTCGAGCACCTCGACCGCGGCGACGCGTGCGCCGGTGACCGCGGGCGCGAGCCCGGCGCGGACGACCTCGACCTCGGGCAGTTCGGGCACGTCAGCGGTCGTTCAGGGTGGTCCAGGCCTCGAGCGCGGCCGCCATCTCGGCCTGCTTCTTGCTCGAGCCCTCGCCCGATGCCGTCACCAGGCCCGCGACGGTGACGGTCGCGACGAAGTGCTTGCTGTGATCGGGGCCGCTCTCGCTCACCGAGTACGACGGCGCGGTCGCACCGCGGCGGGCGGCGATCTCCTGCAGGCTCGTCTTGGGGTCCATCGCCGCCCCGAACCGGTCGGGGTCGCGCATGAGGGGCGCGATGAGCCGCAGCACAAGGTCGGTCGCGACCTCGCCGCCCCGCGAGAGGTAGACCGCGCCGATGATCGCCTCGACGGTGTCCGCGAGGATCGACGGCTTCTCGGCGCCGCCGGTCATCGTCTCGCCGCGGCCCAGTCGGATGTAGGGCCCAAGGCCGATCGCCCGGGCGACCTCGGCCAGCGCCACGCTCGAGACGAGGCTCGCCCGGCGCTTCGCCAGTTCGCCCTCGTCGAGTTCGGGGTGGTCGGTGAACAGCTTGACGGTCACCGCCTGCCCGAGGATCGAGTCGCCGAGGAACTCCAGGCGCTCGTTGGTCGGGATGCCGCCGTTCTCATACGCGAACGACCGGTGCGTGAGTGCGAGGAGCAGGAGATCGGGGTCGAGCTCGACGCGCAGCGTGCGCTGCAGTTCGGCCAGCTCGTCGGCCCCGGTGTCCGTGCGCTCGACGCGCCTCACGACCGGTCGTTCGTCGTTCACGGGCCGACTAGACGTCGGCGACCTTGCGGCCCTTGTACTCGAGGAAGAGCGGGGTGCCCGCCGAGTCCTCGACCACGCGTGCGCGGTGCGGGAGGCTGTAGGTGACCTTGCCGTTCTCGACGGTCTTGACGAGCGTGGGGGCCTCGGCCTTCCACTGCGAACGGCGCGCGTGGGTGTTGGCGCGTGACTTCTTCCGCTTGGGAACAGCCATGACTCTCTCTCAATCTCTCTGCAGGTCGGCGTCGGATGAAGCATCCGCGCCCTCGTCTTCGGAAGCCGTGAACCCTGCGAGCGCAGCCCAACGCGGGTCGTGCTCTACAGGGGTGACGAGTTCCGGATGATCGGCCAGACGCTGTCCGGTCTCTGGGTCGAGACCCGGGCAGTCAGGCCGGCACACCGGCTGGAACGGCAGTGCCAGCACCACCGCATCTCGGATGAGCGGTTCAAGATCCACGTGGTCGTCTTGAACCTCATACTCGAAAGCTTCCCCAGAATGATACGCGAAAAGCTCCTGGAACTCGACTCGGACGGGCAGCGCGATGTCGATGAGGCATCGACCGCACTCGCCTTCGGCCGTCGCGTCGACCTCCGCGCTGGCGAGGATGCCCTCGTGGACGGACTCGAGGCGCACGTCGATCGCGAGGTCGGACCCCTGCCGGATCGACACCAGCCCCTCGCCCAGCGGCTCGGGCGCGGGCACGTCGAACTGCTGCTCGCGCATCTCGCCGGGACGGTTGACGAGGTCGCGCACGCTGATGCGGAATGGGGAATGCTGTACGGCCACGAACGACGATCCTACTCGCCGGGCGGTGCGGGGCGGCCGAACGCGACCCGCGCCGACGGGCGGAGCGACACCGGCAGCAGCACCGCCGCCGCGCGGCGCGCAGCG
>NZ_SDPL01000004.1 GCF_004135055.1 Agromyces binzhouensis
CGCGCGGGGTGGGCGCACGAGCCGACGGATGCCCGGGGCCGCTACGCCGCGGCGCCCGCCGCCGCGCGCACCTTGCGCAGGAAGTACTCGTGGAAGCGGTGGTCGCCCTGGATCTCCGGGTGGAAGCTCGTGCCGATGAGGTTGCCCTGCTCGACCGCGACCACGCGCCCGTCGGCCAGCGAGGCGAGGGGCGTGGCGCGCGGACCCACCGATTCGACCACCGGCCCGCGGATGAACACGGCGCGCACCGGCGGCTCGCCGAGCGCCGGCACGTCGAGTTCGGTCTCGAAGGACTGGTTCTGCGACCCGAAGGCGTTCCGACGCACGACCACGTCGAGCCCGCCGAGGTTCTGCTGGCCGTCGATCGTGTCGAGCAGGGTGTCGGCGATCATGATGAGCCCGGCGCACGTGCCGTACACGGGAAGCCCCTCGGCGATGCGCCGCTTCAGCGGCTCGGCGACGCCGAACGACCGCGAGAGCTTGTCCATCACGGTCGACTCGCCGCCGGGGATCACGAGGCCGTCGATGCCCGCCACGTCATCGGGACGCCGCACGAGCACGACGCGCGCGCCGAGTTCGCCGAGCACGCGCGCGTGCTCGCGGAAGTCCCCCTGGAGGGCGAGGACGCCGACGGTCGGCCCCGCGGCATCCGTCGCCCCCAGGGACTCGTCGCGGAGACTCACCATCCGCGCTCGGCGAGGCGGTGCGGAGCGGGCAGGTCGCCGACGTTGATGCCGACCATGGCCTCGCCGAGCCCGCGCGACACCTCGGCGACGACCTTGGGGTCGTCGTAGAACGTGGTGGCCTTGACGATGGCGGCCGCACGCTGCTCGGGGTTGCCCGACTTGAAGATGCCCGATCCGACGAACACGCCGTCGGCGCCGAGCTGCATCATCATCGCGGCGTCCGCCGGGGTGGCGACGCCGCCGGCGGTGAACAGGACGACGGGGAGCTTGCCGGTCTGCGCGACCTCGAGCACGAGCTCGTACGGCGCCTGGAGCTCCTTCGCGGCGACGTACAGCTCGTCGCGCGTCATCGACTTCAGCTGGTTGACCTCCGAGGTGATCTTGCGGATGTGCTTGGTCGCCTCCGAGACGTCGCCCGTGCCGGCCTCGCCCTTGGAGCGGATCATCGCCGCGCCCTCGTTGATGCGGCGGAGCGCCTCGCCCAGGTTCGTCGCACCGCAGACGAAGGGCGTGGTGAAGCCCCACTTGTCGATGTGGTTGACGTAGTCGGCGGGCGAGAGCACCTCGGACTCGTCGATGTAGTCGACGTCGAGCGCCTGGAGGACCTGCGCCTCGACGAAGTGGCCGATGCGCGCCTTCGCCATGACCGGGATGGAGACCTCGGCGATGATCGCCTCGATGAGGTCGGGGTCGCTCATGCGGGCGACGCCGCCCTGCGCGCGGATGTCGGCGGGAACGCGCTCGAGGGCCATGACGGCGACGGCGCCGGCGTCCTCGGCGATGCGCGCCTGCTCGGGCGTGACGACGTCCATGATGACGCCGCCCTTCAGCATCTCGGCGAGGCCGCGCTTCACGCGGCTCGAGCCGGTCTCGGACGTGCTCATCAGTGGTTCCCTTCGACGGATGGCGCGCGCTCGCGCAACGTGGCGGACAAGGCGTTGGCTTGACCTAGGCCAAAAGATAGCATGGACCGAGTCCTCCTCCCCGAACAGTGATGGATCATGACATGACCCTCGAGATCACCGGCAGCTCGGCCGCGGACATCGCCGCGAGCGTGCGCGCCCTGATCGAGCGCGGGGCGCTGCGTCCCGGCGATGCGCTGCCGCCCGTGCGCAACCTCGCGGACGATCTCGGCGTCAACCGGAACACCGCCGTCGCGGCGTACCGGCAGCTCACCACGGCGGGCGTGGTCGTCACGCGCGGCCGCGGCGGTACGCGCGTTGCCGATCGATCGGCCGTCGCCCAGGAGGGGTTCGCCGCCGACAGCGTGCTCCGCGACGTCGCGACGGGCAACCCCGACCCCGACCTCATCCCCGACCCGTCCCGCGCACTCGCGGGCATGGCCGGCCGGCCCGTGCTCTACGGCGAGCCGGTCGTCGACCCCGGCCTCGAGCGGTGGGCCCGCGACTGGGTCGGCGACGACCTCGCGCCGCCGGAGGTGCGACTCACGATCACCAGCGGCGCGGCCGACGCGGTCGAGCGGCTCCTCGCCCAGGCGCTCGTCCGCGACGACGCCGTCGCGCTCGAGGATCCGTGCTTCCTCACGAGCATCCACACCGTCCGGGTCGGCGGCTACCGCCCCGTGCCCGTCCCGGTCGACGACGAGGGCATGACCGTGGCGGGGCTTCGCGCAGCGCTCGAGCAGGGCGTGCGTGCGGTCGTGTGCACGCCCCGCGCGCAGAACCCGACGGGCGCGAGCCTCTCGGAGCGCCGTGCCGAGGAACTGCGTGCCGTCCTGCGCGAGCACCCGTACGTGCTCGTCATCGAGGACGACCACTTCTCGATGCTCTCGCGAAGGCCGTACCGCTCGCTCATCGGGCCCGAGCACCGTCGCTGGGCGCTCGTGCGATCGGTGTCGAAGTTCCTCGGCCCCGACATGTGCCTCGCGGTGACCGCGTCCGATCCCGAGACCGCCGATCGGCTCGCGATGCGGCTCACGCCGGGCACCACGTGGGTGAGCCACCTCCTCCAGCGCCTGACGCTCGCACTCGTGACCGACCCCGACGTCGACGCGGCCATCGCGGCCGCGGGCGCGCACTACGCCGCACGGAACGACGCCTTCGCCGGACGCCTCACCGAGCTCGGCCTGCCCACGACGGCGGGCGACGGCCTCAACCTCTGGGTCGCCCTGCCGGTGCCGGCTCGCGACGTGTCGGAGCAGCTGATGCGCCGCGGCTGGCTCGTGCGGACGGGCGACGAGTTCGTGCTCGCGGATGCTCCGGCGACGCACCGCCTTCGACTCACCGTCCACGATCTCTCCGACGCCGACGCCGAGCGGCTCGCCACCGACCTCGCCGCGGCCGTCCGCGCCGCCGGAGGACGTCCGGCTCCGGCGGGGATGGAATGATCGACGGGTGAAGGTCCTCTCGATCCAGTCCGCCGTGGCGTACGGCCACGTCGGCAACTCCGCCGCCGTCTTCCCGCTCCAGCGCATCGGCGTCGAGGTGATGCCCGTCTACACGGTCAACTTCTCCAACCACACGGGCTACGGCGCGTGGCGCGGCCCCCTGATCAGCCCCGACGACGTCCGCGAGGTGATCGCGGGCATCGAGGACCGCGGGGCGTTCCCGGAGATCGACGTCATCCTCTCCGGCTACCAGGGCTCCGAGGGCATCGCCGACGTCATCCTCGACGCGGTCGCGCGCATCAAGTCCGCCAACCCCGCCGCGGTCTACTCGTGCGATCCGGTCATGGGCAATGCGAAGAGCGGATGCTTCGTGGCGCCTGCCATTCCCGTCCTGCTGCGCGATCGCGTCGTGCCCGCCGCCGACCTCATCACGCCGAACCAGTTCGAACTCGGCTACCTCACGGGCACCGAGCCCGACTCGCTGGAGACGACGCTCGAGTCGGTCGAGCTCGCACGCGCCTCCGGACCGCGGACCGTGCTCGTCACGAGCGTCGAGCGACCCGACCGCGAGGACGGCACGATCGAGATGCTCGCGGTCGACGACGACGGCGCCTGGATCGTGCAGACGCCGCTGCTGCCCATGAAGGCCAACGGCTCGGGGGATGTCACGGCGGCGCTGTTCTCCGCCCACTACCGCCGCACCGGCGACGCGGCCGACGCGCTCGCCCGCACGGCGTCGAGCGTCTTCGACCTGCTGGCGAACACGCACGAGTCCGGAGAGCGCGAACTGCGGCTCATCGAGTCCCAGGAGTCGTACGCGAACCCGCAGATGCAGTTCGAGGTCCGACGGGTCCGCTGACCGAGCGCTCAGCGCGGCCAGGCCTCCGCGATCTCCTCGCGCACCTCGCCGAGGAGCCGCGGCAGCGCCTTCGTGCCGGCGATGATCGGGAAGAAGTTCGCGTCGAGCGCCCACCTCGGCACGATGTGCTGGTGCAGGTGCTCGGCGATGCCGGCGCCGGCGATCCGGCCCTGGTTCATGCCGATGTTGAACCCGTCGCAGCGCGACACCTGCTTCACGGTGCGCATCGCGACCTGCGTGAGCTCGCCGATCTCGGCGACCTCCTCGGGCGTCGCCTCGTCGTAGGTCGCGACATGGCGGTAGGGGCAGACCAGCAGGTGCCCGCTGTTGTACGGGTAGAGGTTGAGGAGCACGTAGGCGTGCTCGCCGCGCGCGACGATGAGCGACTGCTCGTCGCTGAGCTCCGGCGCTCGGCAGAAGGGGCACGCGTGCTCGTCGGGCTGCTGCCCGTGCTGGATGTAGACCAGCCGGTGCGGGGTCCAGAGCCGCTGGAACGCGTCGGGGACGCCCGCCAGGTCGGCCGCGCCATCCGTCGGCACGCCCTCGAACTCGCCGGGCCCGTAGGAATCGGTCATGCGAACAGGTCGTCCCGGGTGGTCACCTGACGACGATCGGCGATCGCGTCGAGGATCCGGCGCCCGGCGTCGGCGATCGGCACGCCGTTCTCCTGCGTGCCGTCGCGGAAGCGGAAGCTCACCGTCTCGCCGGTGCGGTCGTTCTCGCCCGCGATGAGCTGGATCGGCACCTTCTGCGTGGTGTGGGTGCGGATCTTCTTCTGCATGCGGTCGTCGCTGGTGTCGAGCTCGGTGCGCACGCCCGCACCCGCGAGCTGCGTGAGGATGCCGCCGAGGTAGGGCGCGTACTCGTCGGCGACCGGGATTCCGACGACCTGCACCGGCGAGAGCCAGAGCGGGAACGCACCCGCGTAGTGCTCGGTGAGCACCCCGAAGAAGCGCTCGATCGACCCGAACTTCGCCGAGTGGATCATGACCGGCTGCTGGTGCGTGCCGTCGGCGGCCGTGTACTCGAGGCCGAAGCCCTCGGGCTGGTTGAAGTCGTACTGGATCGTCGACATCTGCCAGGTGCGGCCGATGGCGTCGCGCGCCTGCACGGAGATCTTCGGGCCGTAGAACGCCGCGCCGCCCGGGTCCATCACGAGCTCGAGCCCGGACGCCTCGGCGACGTCGCGCAGCACGTTCGTCGCGACCTCCCACTGCTCGTCGGTGCCCTTGAACTTGTCGGAGTCGGCATCGCGGGTGGAGAGCTCGAGGTAGTAGTCGTCGAGGCCGAAGTCGCGGAGCAGGCCCAGCACGAAGTTCAGCAGGTGCTCGATCTCGGCGGGCGCCTGCTCGGGCGTGACGTAGCTGTGCGAGTCGTCCTGGGTGAGCCCGCGCACGCGCGTGAGGCCCTGCACGACGCCCGACTTCTCATACCGGTAGACGGTGCCGAACTCGAAGAACCGCAGCGGCAGCTCGCGGTACGAGCGCCCTCGGGAGCGGTAGATGAGGTTCTGCATCGGGCAGTTCATCGCCTTGAGGTAGTACTCGCTGTTCTCGAGCTCCATCGGCGGGAACATCGTGTCCTTGTAGTACGGCAGGTGGCCGGACAGCTCGAAGACGTGCGCCTTCGTGATGTGCGGCGTCGAGACGTACTGGAACCCCTCCTCGATGTGGCGCCGGCGGACGTAGTCCTCCATCTCGCGCTTGATGACGCCGCCCTTGGGGTGGAACACGGGCAGGCCCGAGCCGATCTCGTCGGGGAAGCTGAAGAGGTCGAGCTCGACGCCGAGCTTGCGGTGGTCGCGGCGTGCGGCTTCCTCGAGGCGGTGCTGGTACGCGCGCAGCTCGTCCTTGGTCGGCCAGGCGGTGCCGTAGATGCGCTGCAGCTGCGGGTTCTTCTCCGACCCGCGCCAGTAGGCCGCGGCGACGCGCATGAGCGCCCACCCGTTGCCGATCATGCGGGTGCTCGGCAGGTGCGGGCCCCGGCAGAGGTCCTTCCATGCGACCTCGCCGGTCTTCGGGTCGACGTTGTCGTAGATCGTGAGCTCGGCGCCGCCGACTTCGACCGACTCGTTGTCGTCCTGGCCGGCCTCGCCGCCGGTGGGGTGGCCCTTGAGCCCGATGAGCTCGAGCTTGTACGGCTCGGCGGCGAGTTCGGCGCGGGCCTCGTCGTCGGTCACGACGCGCCGGACGAAGCGCTGGCCCGAGCGGATGATCCGCGCCATCTCCTTGTCGAGGACCTTGAGGTCCTCGGGCGTGAACGGCTCGGCGACGTCGAAGTCGTAGTAGAAGCCGTCGGTCACGGGCGGCCCGATGCCGAGCTTCGCGTCGGGGTTGACCTTCTGCACGGCCTGCGCGAGCACGTGGGCGGTCGAGTGGCGGAGGATCGCGAGTCCGTCGGGCGAGTCGATCGTGACGGGCTCGACGACGTCGGTGTCGCCCACCGTCGTCGCGAGGTCCTTCAGCTCGCCGTTGACGCGCATCGCGACAACGGATCGATCGGTGAAGAGCTCGAAGCCGTCGGCCAAGTGGATCCACTCCCCTGCTGTGTGAGACGCAACCACTCAACTGTAGTCGCGCCCGGGAGAACCTCGGCACGGGGCGCCGGGGGTCCCATCGGATCCGGACATCGCTCCTCGGGCAGACCGCGGTCTCGCGCTCAGCGATCGACGGGCTCGCTCGACGTGTCCACCGCAGCGATGCCGAACTCGTCGGTGAACGCGCCGACGGCCGGCACGAAGTCGACGTCGAGCGACGACCGTGAGAGCCCAACGCGGAGGTTGCCCCACGACGGCTCTGCATTCGCCCCCGACCAGGCGACGAAGTAGCCCGCCTCCCGGTCGTCGAAGTGGACGTCGCGCAGTGCCGTGCCACCCGTTCCGACCGTGGCGAACACCGTGCCTGCGCCCTGTTCGAGACGATCACCGTCGTCGACGATGCAGTCAACGGTGATCTCGTCCGGAGCGATCGATTCGCAGCGCGGCCCGTGCCCGAGCTGGGCGGTGCGCTGGTACAGATGCTCATGTCCGCTGATCACGAGATCCGCTCCCGCCGCGACGAGCAGGTCCGCGATCTCGGGGCCCGGGTCGCACTCGTAGTTGCCGACCGAGAGGCACGGCTTGTGCATCCCGACGATCACCCAGGGAATGCCGGACGTCCGCGCACCCTCGATCGCCCGCCGGGTCCACGCCGAACGCTCGCTGCCGTCGGCGTAGGACCACGGGCCGTCGTCGAACGTGATGCCCGGGGAGATCATCACGAGTCGCGCGAGCGGGGCGTCGGCGGGCACGTCCACGTAGTACTGGCGTGCGTACTCCCCCACCATCCCGGGCAGCCGCTCGGGGAGGCACTCGGCGAACGTGTCGATATGGCCGTCGAGCCCATCGGACTCGTGATTGCCGGCGATGAGCTGGAAGGGGAATCCCGCCCCGACCTGCCCGGTCACGAACTCGCACCATGCCGGCTCCTCCCCCGGGTCGCCGTACGAGAGGTCGCCGAGGGCGATGTGGAACTCGGCGCCGAGGACGGGAACCTGCGCGAGCGTCGCCCCGGCTTCCGGCGTCGACCCGATATCCCCGGAGGCCGTGAACGCGATCCCAGCGGCCGGCTGCTCCTCGAACGCCCGCTGGTCCGGCGCCGGCGGGCCAGCGCACGCGCCGATCAGCAGGATCACGGTGACACCCAGCCCGGATGCCGCGCTCCCTCGGTGTCGGACGCCGACCATGCTCAACTGTACGACCGCAGTCGCCGTCGCCCCCGAACTCGCCGACAGGCGGCCCCCGCGCCCCCCCGAAACGGGATATTGCATCGCTGGCTCGGCGCCTGCCACGCTGCTCGCGGGAGGAGATACCGAGGTTTCCTCAGAATATGGAGCGTGGTCATGAATCGCACCGCCCTGCTTCACGCCGTCGCCGCCGTCGCCGCGGTGATCCTGGTCGCCGCGGGAGGCGCGGCGGCACAGGCCCACGACGACGTCCCGATCGAACTGCCCACGGGCGCCCTGCTGCCCGATGTCGTCGAGGAGGTCCCGCACCACCTGCAGATCCAGAACACGCAGCAGCGCGAATCGCTCCGGTTCTCGACGACCCACATCAACATCGGCGAAGGCAACCTCCAGATCCGCGGAGGCGGCCAGGTCGAGCCGTGCGAGATCGACGGGCAGTCCTACGCGGAGTGCACGATCGCGACGCAGGAGATCCTCGACGCGAGCGGTGACGTGGTCGCCACGCACGACGCCGGCGCAGCCGTCTTCCACCCCCAGCACAACCACTGGCACCAGTCCGCGGTGGCGCTGTTCGACATCCGGAGCCCCGGCCCCGGCCAGGTCACCGACGACCCTGCCGAGATGACCGGGATCTGGTCCGAGGGAGTGAAGATCACCTTCTGCTTCGTGGACATCGAGTTCATCGGAGAGACCGGGGCCCTGAAGAAGGAGAAGCCGCGCACCTACTTCGAGTGCAACGGGGACCTGCAGGGACTCGCGTCCTGGTGGGCCGACTCGTATCACCAGTCGACTCCGTTGCAGGAACTCGACGTCACGGACATCCCGGACGGCGAGTACTACCTCACGCACCTCGCCGACCCCGACGACCATTGGATCGAGTCGGACGAGACGAACAACTTCACGTGGGTGAAGTTCCGGCTCACGCGCACGAGCTCGAACGCGAAGGTCGAGGTGCTCGACCAGTCGCCGTGCGTCCCCGAGGTGATCTGCGGCTTCGGCGGCAACCCCTGACCCGCGGAACGACGAAGGCCCCGGCATCTGCCGGGGCCTTCGTGCTGGTGGGCGATACTGGGATCGAACCAGTGACCTCTTCCGTGTCAGGGAAGCGCGCTACCGCTGCGCCAATCGCCCGGGGTGTGAGTGAGTTCCAGGAACTCGTCTCGAGGTGGATACGGGATTCGAACCCGTGTATACGGCTTTGCAGGCCGCTGCCTCGCCTCTCGGCCAATCCACCGTTGCTTGGGTTCACCACCAAAGAACAAACCGGCTTGCGCCGGCTTGGTCAGAGCGGATGACGAGACTCGAACTCGCGACCCTCACCTTGGCAAGGTGATGCGCTACCAACTGCGCCACATCCGCGTCGCTCGCATTTCTGCGTGCAGAAAGACAATAACCGATCCCGTGAACGAATGACAAACCGAGCCCCATGCGCCCGGGATTCCGGCCGGTCACGCGACCAATCGGCCCGAACGTCTCGGGCGTGTCGCGGTCGCGCGCGACTCGCCTGCACCTCCGTCGGCGGGCGCCCCGCATCGCGGTTTCCCGCCCCCGACGCGGTCGCGCGGACCCTCGCGCGCCGATGTGCAATCGACCCGCTCGGTGGGCTAGTATCGAGTCCGCGGTCGCGATCCCATCGGGTCCGCGGAGATGGGCGATTGGCGCAGCTGGTAGCGCGCTTCCTTCACACGGAAGAGGTCGTCGGTTCGAGCCCGGCATCGCCCACCACCACGAGACGCCCCCGGTTCCCCCGGGGGCGTTTCGACGTTCGGGGTCGCGTGGGCGTCAGCCCCACCCGTAGCGCGCGGCGAGCGCGTCGACGAGGAGCGCGTACCGCTCGGCGTCGAGCGACGCCGCCTCACGCCGCATCCCCTCGGCATGCACGAGGAAGACCCGGTCGATCCGCGCCCAGCTCGGCCGGCCCTCGCCGTCCCAGCCGCCCGCGCCGAGCGCGACCGCGTCGCCGTTCCCGTCCTGCGGCTTGCTCGTGAGCTGCACCGCGAGGAACCGGCCATCGGCGCCCGCCGCGACGACGGCAACGGGCCGGTCCTTGCCCCGGCCGTCGCGTTCCTCGTAGGGCACCCAGGTCCACACGACCTCGCCGGGGTCCGGCTCGCCGTCGCGCTCCGGCGTGTAGGCGAACCGCACGCGTCGCACGCCGGCGGGATCCAGCTCGACCGTCGCCGACGGACCGGTGCGCCCCGGCCACTCCTCGCCGCCATCAGCAGGGGGCCGCCACGCGGCATCGGTCGACGTCGCCGCCGCGGGTCGGGCGGAGTCGCCGCCCGACGCGGTCGGCGACGGACGGATGACACGCCTGAGGGCGGTGAGGAAGCGGCGGGTGTCAGGCACACCCGCACACTACCCTCACCGCCCTCGCGGTGATCGCAGGATCAGACGGTCTCGAGCTTGTAGCCCTCTTCACCGTGGACGATGGTGTCGATGCCGGCGAGCTCGTCCTCGTTCTTCACGCGGAAGCCGATGGTCTTCTCGATCGCGAAGCCGACCACGAAGGCCACGATGAACGAGTAGAGCAGGACGCCGATGGCGGCGATCGCCTGCACGGCCAGCTGGCCGGCGTCGCCACCGACGAAGAGGCCGGTGCCGGTCGCGAAGAAGCCGAGGTAGAGCGTACCGATGAGGCCGCCGACCAGGTGGATGCCCACGACGTCGAGCGAGTCGTCGAAGCCGAGCTTGAACTTGAGCTCGATGGCCAGCGCGCAGACCGCGCCCGCCACGACGCCGAGGACGGTCGCCCAACCCGGGGTGAGGTTGGCACAGGCGGGGGTGATCGCGACGAGACCCGCGACGGCGCCCGAAGCGGCACCGACGGAGGTCGGCTTTCCGTCCTTGAACTTCTCGACGAGGAGCCAGGCGAGGATGGCCGCAGCCGTGGCGACGAGCGTGTTCACCGCGATGAGGCCGACGCCGGGCATGCCCTCGGCGAGGAACTCGGCGCCGGCGTTGAAGCCGAACCAGCCGAACCACAGGATCGAGGCGCCGAGCAGGGTCAGCGGCACGTTGTGCGGCTTGTCCATGCCCTTCTGGAAGCCCACGCGCTTGCCGAGCACGAGTGCCAGGGCGAGCGCCGCGGCACCGGCGTTGATGTGCACCGCGGTTCCACCGGCGTAGTCGATGACGCCCGGGAGGCCGAGGGTGTCGCCGAGCGACAGGATCCAGCCGCCGCCCCACACCCAGGCCGCGACCGGGAAGTAGACGAGGGTGGCCCAGATGCCGGCGAAGATCATCCACGCGCCGAACTTCGCGCGGTCGGCGATGGCGCCCGAGATGAGCGCGACCGTGATGATGGCGAACGTCGCGCCGAAGATCACGCCGAGCAGGTCGGCGTTGGCCGACTCACCGGAGGCGAGACTCGCGAGCCCGAAGTCGGCGAACGGGTTGCCCGAGAACTCCCAGGCGCTGCCGACCGCGCTCATGTTGAAGCCGTACAGCACCCACAGGACGCTGATCAGTCCCATTGCGCCGAAGCTCATCATCATCATGCTGACGACGCTCTTCGCCTTGACCAGGCCGCCGTAGAAGAACGCGACGCCCGGCGTCATGAAGAGCACGAGCGCGGATGCCGTGACGGCCCACGCGATGTTGCCGCTATCCATAGGTAATCCTCACACCTCTTGGTTTGCAGGGGACGTACCGCGAGGGGGATGAGACTGGGGCTCGTCTCGAGGTACGTCGATCAGACTGGTGCGAGAAGGTTTCGACGACGGGGCACGCTGCGTTTCGCAACGGTTACGGATTCGCCCTGAATGTAACGAGCGTGTTTCCGGATGCCGCGACGAGCCTCCGAAAGAGCCGCCGAGGACTTGTGCGGGTCGCTCGCCTGCGGCTCAGTCGTGCGGCGGGAGCTCGCCCGTGGTGAGCGCGATCATGCGCGACATCGAGCGCAGGTACTTCTTGCGGTAGCCGCCCGAGAGCATGTCCCCGCCGAACACCTCGTCGAGCTCCAGGCCGCTGGCCAGGATGGGCACCTCGGCGTCGTACACGCGGTCGATGAACGCGACGAGGCGCAGGGCGGCGTTCTGGTCGGTGAGCTCGCGGACCCCGGTGAGCGCGATGAACTCGAGCCCCTCGATGAGCTTGATGTACTTCGACGGGTGCACCGTCGACAGGTGCGCGAGGAGGTCGTCGAACCCGTCGAGGGAGACGCGATGGCCCCGGGAGGCGAGCGTCGTCGCAGCGTGCTCCACGGCCGCGTCGTCGGCGAGCGCCTCGGCGTGCCCCTCGGTGTCGCGGCGGCGGTAGTCGAGGCCGTCGATGCGCAGCGTCTCGAAGTTCGACGACAGCGCGTGGATCTCGCGGAGGAAGTCGGCCGCCGCGAACCGGCCCTCGCCGAGCGCGTTCGGCGGCGTGTTGCTCGTGGCCGCCACGCGGGTGCCGCCCGCCATGAGCTCGCCGAGGAATCGGGTCATGAGCATGGTGTCGCCCGGGTCGTCGAGCTCGAACTCGTCGATGCAGATGAGGCGCGCACCGCGCAGCAGCTCGACGGCCGGCGCGTAGCCGAGCGCGCCGACCAGCGCGGTGTACTCGATGAACGTGCCGAAGTACTTCGGGCCGTGCGCGACGTGCCAGAGCGCCGCGAGGAGGTGCGTCTTGCCGACGCCGAAGCCGCCGTCGAGGTACACCCCGGGGAGCTCGATGCGCGCAGGCCGCTTCCGTGAGAAGAACCCGCCGGGCTTCTGGGCGGCGCGCCACGCGCCGGCGAAGGTGTTCAGCCGGTCGAGGGCGGCCTGCTGCGACGGGAAGTCGTGATCGGGCCGGTACGACTCGAACGAGGCGTGCGCGAACTGCGGCGGGGGCACCAGCTCGGACGCGATCTCGGCGCCCGTGATCGACGGGTGGCGGTCGACGAGTCGCTCGATGGCGGATGCCGCTGCAGTGGTCATCGGCGTGGGATCTCCTGTTGCACCTCGTGACATGCGCGGTGACGACGACCGGCATGCCGCGTAGATTCGGTGGTGGACGGGTCACCAGCCTAGTCCGCTCCCCGATCCCGCCTCGCCCGACCGGGCGACCACTGGAGGTTCCCCATGTCCGTCGAGTTCGACCCCGCCGCCAAGCTGGCCGAGTACGCCCACCCCGAGCGGCTCGTCACCACGGACTGGCTCGCCGAACGCCTCGGAGCGCCGGGACTCGTCGTGGTCGAGTCCGACGAGGACGTCCTGCTCTACGAGGTCGGCCACATCCCGACCGCGGTGAAGGTCGACTGGCACACCGAGCTGAACGACCCCGTGGTGCGCGACTACCTCTCCGGCGAGCAGTTCGCCGAGCTGCTCTCCGCGAAGGGCATCGCGCGCGACGACACGGTCGTGATCTACGGCGACAAGAACAACTGGTGGGCCGCCTACGCGCTCTGGGTCTTCACCCTCTTCGGGCACGAGGACGTCCGACTCCTCGACGGCGGCCGCGACAAGTGGATCGCCGAGGGGCGCCCGCTGACCACCGACGCACCGGCACGCGAACCCGTCGAGTACCCGGTCGTGGAGCGCGACGACACCGTCATCCGCGCCTTCAAGGACGACGTCCTCGCCCACTTCGGCAACCCGCTCATCGACGTCCGCTCACCGGAGGAGTACACGGGCGAGCGCACGCACATGCCCGCCTACCCCGAGGAGGGCGCGCTGCGCGGCGGCCACATCCCGACCGCGGCGTCCGTGCCCTGGGCGCGCGCCGCCGCCGAGGACGGCACGTTCCGCACGCGCGCCGAACTCGACGCCATCTACCGCGACGAGGTCGGGCTCGAGGACGGCGACGACGTCATCGCGTACTGCCGGATCGGCGAGCGATCAAGCCACACCTGGTTCGTCCTGACCCACCTGCTCGGATTCGAGGGCGTCCGCAACTACGACGGGTCCTGGACCGAGTGGGGCAGCGCGGTGCGCGTGCCGATCGAGACGGGCCCGGAGCGCGGCGAGGCGCCGACCCGATAGGACGCATGCCCGGCGCCGGGTGGGAGAATGGACCGGATGGATGCCACGACCCTCCCCCCGGCGCTCGCCGAGACCCGCGAGGACTTCCTCGCACTCGGCGTGAAGGACCGCCTGACGCTGCTGCTCGACTTCTCCAACGAACTGCCCGAGCTTCCCGAGCGCTACCGCGACCACCCCGACCTGCTCGAGCGCGTCGAGGAGTGCCAGTCCCCCGTCTACATCTTCGTCGAGGTCGACCCGGAGGGCCTCGTGCACATGCACGCGACCGCACCGGCGGAGGCGCCCACCACGCGCGGATTCGCGTCGATCCTCGCGCAGGGACTCGACGGGCTCACGCCCGACGAGGTGTTCGCGATCCCCGCCGACTACCCGCAGTCGCTCGGCCTGGGCGAGGCCGTCTCGCCGCTGCGGGTGCGCGGCATGTCGGGCATGCTCGCCCGCGCGAAGCGCCAGCTCACGGAGCGCATCGCCGCCTGACCGGCCGGACCGACGAGCGCGCGATCGACCGCGCGGTGTCCGCGCTCAGCGCGCCGCGAGCCAGTCGTGCACGAGCATGGTCCATCGCCGGGCGTCGTGGTTCCACAGCTTCGTGTGGCGCGCGCCCTCGAACACCTCGAACTGCACGAGGTCGGAGCGCACCTCCGCGAGCCGGCGCGACCCGTCGATCGGGACGAAGCCGTCGTCCTCGCTGTGCATCAGCAGGATCGGGACGTGCAGTTCGTCGGCACGGGCGACCGCGTCGAGCGCCTCGAGGTCGATCGGCGCGGCCAAGCCGGTCAGCGTGCCGGCGAGGGGGGCGCTGAGCACGCGTGCCACCGCGCCGCCGAGCTCCGCGGGCAGACCGAGCGCGCGCCCCTGGAATCGGAGGATGTCAGGCCAGTCGACCGCAGGCGACTCCAGGATGACGCCGACCAGGTGTTCCCGGACCTCGTCGGACCGCAGCACGGTCTGCAACGCGATGGAACCTCCCATGGACCAGCCCATCAGGACGACGCGTCGGGCGCCGCGCTCGACGGCGAACCGGACCGCGGCGACCACGTCCTCCCACTCCGTGCCGCCGAGGCCGTACCTGCGGTCCTCGCTGGCAGGCGCCTCGCCGTCGTTCCGGTACGAGACGAGCAGCGAGGACCAGCCGGCCCTGGTCGCCGGCTCGACCGCGCGCAGCCCCTCGTGGCGCTTGGCACCCCGGCCGTGGACGACGATGAGCCAGTCGGCGGAGGGCGCGCCCGCGGCATCCGTCGCCGGGACGAACCAGGCCGGAGCCGGACCGAGCGGCGTCGGGACCACGACGTTCTCGTACCGCTCCGAGACCTCCCACGGACCGAGGTGGACCCACCCGCTGATCCGGCCGCGTGCGGCCCGATCGAGCCGTCCGAACTCCACCGACTCGACGACGCGCCGCACCCGGTGACCGTCGTCGTGCAGCACGTCGCCCACCCGCGCGTAGCCCGAGTCGTGCTCGAACCAGAGACCGTACCGTCCGCGCATCCGCGCCTCCTCGGCACCCGAGAGCACCACCTCGCCGGCCGCGAGGTCGACCCGCTCGATGCGGAGGTCGTCCTCGCGATCCGGCTCGGGCGTCACCACGCGGCGAGCGAAGACGATCGCCGTCGCCGCGGTCGCCGCAGCGAACGCGGCGCCCACGATGGCGAGACCGCCGAGCACCGCGCCGATCGGTCCCATCGTGCGCTCGAGCCTCGACATCCCGCCTCCTGTTCGTCGCCGACGTGCATCGCCCGGGGTACAGGCGCTCGCGCGGCGCGCCGCCACCGACCCCCGCGATCGAGACTCTAGTCTGCTCACGTGTCCGACTCGGCGACCACGCCTCCCCCTGAGTTCGCCGCAGCGCTGGAGTCGCTGCGGGCAGCGACACCGCGAGCGGAACTGCGCGTGTCGGAGATCGCCGCGCCCTCGTCGCTGGCACCGTGGGCCGTCGCACTCGCGGCGGACCTGATCCCCGGGCGCCACGCGGAGGACTCCGACCTCGGCACCGGCCGCTTCGTCCTCCTCCACGACCCGTCGGAGCCCGAGTCGTGGGGCGGGCGCTTCCGGGTCGTCTGCTTCGCGCAGGCCCCGCTCGAGACCGACATCGGCGTCGATCCGTTCCTCGCGGACGTCGCGTGGTCGTGGCTCGTCGACGCGCTCGACGCCCGCGGGGCGCGCTACGTCGCAGCCTCCGGGACCGTCACGAAGATCCTCTCGACGGGGTACGGCGAGCTCGCCCGGCAGGGCGACGGTGCCGAGCTCGAGCTCCGCGCGTCGTGGACGCCGCTCGACGCCGAGATCGCGCCTCATGTGGAAGGGTGGAGTGAGTTGCTGTGCATGCTGGCCGGCCTGCCTCCGAGCTCGGAGGGGGTGACGGCCCTTCCACGGAGGAGGAGACGTGGCTGACGAGTTCCACGTGATCGACTCCCACGACGCCTACGACGACGCGGTCGAGGCCATCGCGGGGGGCGTGGGTCCGGTCGCCGTCGACGCCGAGCGGGCGAGCGGATTCCGCTACTCGCAACGCGCGTACCTGATCCAGCTGTTCCGCCGCGACGCGGGGACGTTCCTCTTCGACCCCACGATGGTCGGCGACTTCTCGAGCCTGCAGGACGCGATCCGCGACGAGGAGTGGGTGCTGCACGCGGCCAGCCAGGACCTCGCGTGCCTCCGCGAGGTGGGCCTCGACCCGTCCGGGATCTTCGACACGGAGCTCGCGGCGCGACTGCTCGGGATGCCGCGGGTCGGCCTCGCGTCCGTGGTCGAGGAGCTCCTCGGCATCCGCCTCGCCAAGGAGCATTCGGCGGCCGACTGGTCGACCAGGCCGCTCCCCCAGTCGTGGCTGCGTTACGCCGCACTCGACGTCGAACTCCTCGTCGACGTGCGCGACCGGCTCGCCGAGCGGCTCGTCGACGCGGGCAAGGAGGAGATCGCGCGCCAGGAGTTCGACGCGACCGTCCATCGCGCCGCGAAGCCCCCGGCCGCCGAGCCGTGGCGCCGACTGAGCGGCATCCATGCGCTGCGCTCGCCCCGGAACCTCGCCGTCGCGCGCGCGCTCTGGCACGCCCGCGACGACCTGGCGGCGGAGACGGATGTCGCGCCCGGACGCCTCGTGCCGGATGCCTCGATCCTCGCGGTCGCGAAGACCCTCCCCGAGTCCAAGCGCGCGCTCGCCGACCTCAAGGCCTTCAACGGTCGCGCGAGCCGGACCGAGATCGACCGCTGGTGGGCGGCGATCGAGGAAGCGCGGACCGCCGAACCGCCCGCCTCGCGCGTGCCGAGCGATGCGCCGCCGCCCCCTCGGGCCTGGGCATCGCGGAATCCGGAGGCCGACGCACGCCTCCGGCTCGCCAAGGCGGCCGTCGGCGACGCGGCCGAGGAGATGGGCATGCCGGTCGAGAACCTGCTGACGCCCGACCACCTGCGCCGACTGGCGTGGCGTCCTCCCGTGGACGCGACGTCGGAGGCGATCGGCGACGCCCTCGAGGAGCTCGGTGCGCGACCCTGGCAGATTGCCGCTACCGCACAGATAATCGCAATCGCGTTTGTGCAGGCCGCACAATCGCTCGAAGACGCCGCACACGACGCTTCGTAGGAACCGGCAACCGATTCCGGCGGCCGCACAGGGCGTTCCTAGGATCAGGTGATCCTCCATTCGAAAGGGAGCTGCAGCGTGGCTGAACGAACTGACGTCGTATTCGTCGACGGGGTCCGTACCCCCTTCGGCAAGGCCGGCGAAAAGGGCATGTACTGGAACACCCGGGCCGATGACCTCGTGGTGAAGGCGATCGTGGGGCTCCTCGAGCGCAACCCGAACGCGCCGAAGGACCAGATCGACGACGTGGCCATCGCGGCCACCACCCAGACGGGCGACCAGGGACTCACGATCGGCCGGAGCGCCGCGATCCTCGCGGGCCTGCCGAAGTCGGTCCCCGGATTCGCGATCGACCGCATGTGCGCCGGGGCGATGACCTCGGTCGCGATGCTGGCCGGCTCGATCGGGTACGGGCAGTACCGCCTGGCGATCGGCGGCGGCGTGGAGCACATGGGCCACCACCCCATGGGCTCGGGCGTCGACCCCAACCCGCGGTTCGTGGCCGAGAAGATGGTCTCCGAGGACGCCCTCGTCATGGGCGCCACCGCCGAGCGCATCCACGACCGCTTCCCGCACCTGACCAAGGAGCGCGCCGACCGGTACGCCCTCGGCAGCCAGCAGCGCACCGCGGCGGCCTACGAGGCGGGCAAGATCCAGCAGGACCTCGTGCCCGTGGCGATCCGCACCAACGAGGGCTGGGGACTGGCGACGCGCGACGAGGTCATGCGTCCCGAGACCACCCTCGAGGGACTCGCCGGGCTGAAGACGCCGTTCCGCCCGCACGGTCGCGTCACCGCCGGCAACGCCTCCGGCCTGAACGACGGCGCCACCGCGGCACTCCTCGCCAGCGGCGACGCGGCCAAGGAGTACGGCCTGAACGTCAAGATGAAGCTCGTGAGCTACGCGTTCGCGGGGGTCGACCCGGCCATCATGGGCATCGGCCCCGTGCCGGCCACCGAGAAGGCGCTGCGGATCGCCGGCCTGAAGATGGACGACATCGGGCTCCTCGAGGTCAACGAGGCGTTCGCCGTGCAGGTGCTCTCGCTGCTCGAGCACTACGGCATCGACGACGACGACCCGCGCGTGAACCCGTGGGGCGGCGCGATCGCCGTCGGCCACCCGCTCGCCTCGTCGGGCGTGCGCCTCATGAACCAGCTCGCCAGCCAGTTCGCCGAGCGCCCCGACGTCCGCTACGGCATCACGACGATGTGCGTGGGCCTCGGCCAGGGCGGCACGATGATCTGGGAGAACCCGAACTACTCGCGCAAGGCCGCGAAGAAGGCCTGAGGAGCACCGCGATGACCGACTACACGAAGATCGACTTCACCGAGCTCGCGGGCAGGTTCGACGACGAGGTCGTCACGCACTCGTACGTGCGCGACATCCCCATCTCGGAGGGCCGCACCCTCGCGCTCGTCACCCTCGACAACGGCCGCGACCACACGCGGCCGAACACGCTCGGCCCGAACACGCTGCTCGAGTACGCCGCGACCCTCGACCGGCTCGCCGAGCGCGCCGCGGCCGGCGAGATCCACGCGGTCGCGGTGACGGGCAAGCCGTTCATCCTCGCCGCGGGCGCCGACCTGTCCAAGGTGTCGCAGCTGCCGGACCGCGAGTCGGGACTGCGCATCGCGCAGCTCGGCCACTTCGCGCTCGGCAAGCTCGCGACCGTGGGCGTGCCCTCGTTCGCGTTCATCAACGGCCTCGCGCTCGGCGGTGGCGTCGAGATCGGGCTGCACGCCGACTACCGCACCGTCGACGCGTCGCTGCCGGCCCTGGCGCTTCCCGAGGTCTTCCTCGGCATGATCCCCGGCTGGGGCGGCGCGACCCTGCTGCCGAACCTCATCGGCATCGAGAACGCGCTGAAGATCGTCGTCGAGAACCCGCTCAAGCAGAACCGCACCGTCAAGGCGCCCGACGTGCTCGAGCTCGGCATCGCCGACGTGATGTTCCCCTCCGTGAACTACCTCGAGGACTCGATCCGCTGGGCCGACGACGTCGTCTCGGGCCGCGTGAAGGTCAAGCGCCCGAACGAGCCGGGCAAGGTCGAGCGCCTCGTGAAGTGGGACGCCGCGATCGGCATCGCGAAGAAGATGCTGCAGAGCCGCATCGGCACGGTCCCGAAGTCGCCGTACGCGGCGCTCGAGCTGCTCAAGGCGGCGAAGTCGGGCACCCGCGAGGAGGGCTTCGCCCGCGAGGACGAGATGCTCGCGGACCTCGTGTCCGGCGACCAGTTCCACGCCTCGATCTACGCGTTCAACCTCGTGCAGAAGCGCACGAAGAAGCCCGCGGGAGCGCCCGACAAGGCCCTGGCGAAGCCCGTGACCAAGGTCGGCGTGCTCGGCGCCGGGTACATGGCGAGCCAGTTCGCGCTGCTCTTCGTCCGCCGACTGCAGGTGCCGGTGATCATCACCGACCTCGACCAGGAGCGCGTGGACAAGGGCGTCGCCTACATCGCCGGTGAGATCGACGCGCTGCTCGGCAAGGGCCGCATCTCCTCCGACGAGGCCAACCGGCTCAAGGCCCTCGTGCACGGCACGACCGACAAGTCGGAGTTCGCGGACTGCGACTGGGTCATCGAGGCGGTGTTCGAGGAGCTCGCGATCAAGCAGGACGTGTTCGCCGAGATCGAGCAGTACATCTCCCCGGAGGCGGTGCTCGCCACGAACACCTCGTCGCTCTCGGTCGAGCAGATCGGCGCCAAGCTCGCCCACCCGGAGCGGGTCGTGGGCTTCCACTTCTTCACCCCGGTCGCGGTGATGCCGCTCATCGAGGTCGTGAACACGTCGAAGACGGATGACGCGACGCTCTCGACCGCGATGGTCACCGCGGCGAAGCTGAAGAAGAACGCCGTGATCACGGCCGACACGCCGGGCTTCGTCGTGAACCGCCTCCTCGCGGTGCTCCTCGGCGAGGCGATGCGCGCGGTCGACGAGGGCACCTCGTTCGAGACGGTCGACGAGGCGATCGCGCCGCTCGGGCTGCCGATGGCACCGTCGGCGCTGCTCGACCTCGTCGGGCTGAAGGTCGGCGCGCACGTGCTCGACACCCACCACGCGGCGTTCCCGGACCGGTTCTACCGCTCCGAGAACCTGCACGCGCTGGCCGACTACGGCAAGCTGCTCGACAAGGACGACAAGGGCCGGGCGAAGGGCTTCGACAAGGGTGCGCTCAAGATCGTCGCAGGCGGCACCAACCCCTCGACCGCGGAGGAGATCCTCACCCGGCTCGAGGACGGCCTCGCGCGCGAGACGCGGCTGATGCTCGACGACGAGGTCGTCGCAGCGGCCGAGGACATCGACCTGTGCATGATCCTCGGTGCCGGATTCCCGTTCCAGATGGGCGGACTCACGCCGTACCTCGACCGTGTGGGCGCCTCGGAGCGCGTGTTCGGCGACACGTTCCACCACCCGCCCGTCAAGGGCGTCGAGTCCTGACCGACCGCTGAACGCCGAACGGCCCCCGACGCGATGTCGGGGGCCGTTCGTATGCTCCTCAGCGTGACGCGCATCCAGTACTACGTGGCCTCGACACTCGACGGCTTCATCGCCGACGAGCACGACGGGCTCGAGTGGCTCCTCCAGTTCGGCATGGAGGACTTCAGCGACCACTACGAACGCTTCTTCGCCTCGGTCGGCGCGCTGGTCCTCGGCGCCACGACCTACGAGTGGGTCCTCCGCGAAGGCGGTGGGTGGCCCTACGGCGAGCTGCCGACCTGGGTGCTCACGCATCGCACGCTCGAGACGCCCGAGGGCGCCGACATCCGCTTCGCCGATGGCGATGTGGCTGCCGTGGCGGATGCCGCGACCGCAGCCGCAGGCGGACGGAACGTGTGGGTCGTGGGCGGTGGGCCGGTCGCCGCCCAGTTCCTCGCGGCGGGGCGCCTCGACGACCTGCTCGTGACGTACATGCCCGTCGCGCTGGGGCGCGGACGACCGCTGCTGCCGGTCTCGGAGGTCACGCCCGTGCTCACGCTCACCGGGCTCACCCGTCTCGGTGACGCGGTCGAGCACGTCTACCGCATCGACTGACGCGGAGCCGGGAAGCGCCGGTGCGAGGCGAGGTCGATCCTCGGCTCAGACGCGCGGCTGCGCCCCCGTGCCCGTCGGGACCTCGATGCCCGCGTTGCGGGCGTGCGGGAGCTTGCTGCCGAGCACCATCGCAGTGACGTCGCGGGCGATGTGCTGGGGCGTGAGGCCGACGCGCTCGAGGATGTCGCCACGCGAACCGTGGTCCAGGAACTCGTCGGGCAGGCCGACCTCGGTGACCGCCGTGTCCACTCCGGCCTCTCGCAGGTCCTGGCGGATCCGGGTGCCGATGCCGCCGACGCGGATCCCGTCCTCGATGCTCACGACGATGCGGTACTCCCCCGCGAGCGAGACGACGCTCTCGGGGACGGGCACGACCCAGCGGGGGTCGACGACCGTCGCCCCGATCCCCTGCGCCTCCAGCTTGCGGGCGACCTCGAGCCCGATGCCGGCCATCGGGCCGACCGTCACGATCAGCACGTCGCGGCGATCGGACTCCGTGAGGACGTCGACCCCGTCGTGCGTGCGGCGGATCGCGTCGTACTCGGTGCCGACCGTGCCCTTCGGGAAGCGGAGGACCGTCGGCGCATCGCCGACTCGCACCGCCTCGGCGAGCTCCTCGGCGAGGCGGACGGAGTCGCGCGGCGCCGCGAGGCGGATGCCGGGGACGACCTGCAGGATCGAGAGGTCCCAGACGCCGTGGTGGCTGGGACCGTCCGGCCCGGTGACGCCCGCCCGATCGAGCACGAACGTCACGCCGGCCCGGTGCAGGGCGACATCCATGAGGACCTGGTCGAACGCCCGGTTGATGAAGGTCGCGTACACGGCGACCACCGGGTGCAGGCCGCCGAAGGCGAGGCCCGCTGCGGAGGTCACCGCGTGCTGCTCGGCGATGCCGACGTCGAACACCCGGTTCGGGAAGCGCTCGGCCATGCGGTGCAGCCCCGTGGGCCGCAGCATCGCCGCGGTGATGCCGACGAGTCGCTCGTCGCGCTCGGCGAGTGTCACGAGTTCGTCGGCGAAGACGCTCGTCCACGACGGCGCGGACGCCGTCTCGAGCGACTCGCCCGTCTCGGGGTCGATCTGGCCGACCGCGTGGAACTGGTCGGCGGCATCGCGTCGGGCCGGCTCGTACCCGCGACCCTTCTCGGTGATCGCGTGCACGATCACCGGGGCACCGTAGTCCTTCGCCTGGCGCAGCGCTGCTTCGAGCGCGCGCTCGTCGTGACCGTCGATCGGGCCGATGTACTTGATGTCGAGATTCGAGTACAGCGCCTCGTTGCCGCTGACCCGGCTGAGGAAGCCGTGCAGGCCGCCGCGGACGCCTCGGTAGATCGCCCGACCCGGCGATCCGAGACGATCGAACGCGCTGCGACTCTTCAGGTGCAGCGATCGGTACGACTGCTTCGTGCGCACCGAGTTCAGGAAGCGCGCCATCCCGCCGATGGTCGGCGCGTAGGAGCGCCCGTTGTCGTTGACGACGACCACGAGGTTGCGGGTGTTGTCGTCGGAGATGTTGTTCAGCGCCTCCCAGGTCATCCCGCCCGTGAGCGCGCCGTCGCCGACGACGGCGACGACGTGGCGGTCTCCCTGTCCGGTCATCTCGAAGGCCTTCGAGATGCCGTCGGCCCACGAGAGCGAACTCGAGGCGTGCGAGCTCTCGACGACGTCGTGCTCGGACTCGGAGCGCTGCGGGTAGCCCGCGAGTCCGCCCGTCTGGCGCAGGGTCGTGAAGTCCTTCCGACCGGTCAGGAGCTTGTGCACGTACGACTGGTGTCCGGTGTCGAAGATGATGGGGTCGCGCGGCGAATCGAACACGCGGTGGATCGCGAGCGTGAGCTCGACGACGCCGAGGTTGGGGCCGAGGTGCCCGCCGGTCTTCGACACGTCGGCGACGAGCACCTCGCGGATCTCGCGGGCGAGCTCCTCCACCTCGTCGTCGGACAGCGCATCGAGGTCGCGTGGTCCGCGGATCGTGTCGAGCAGCCTCATCCGTCGTGCCTCCGGGTGCGAGGGGCGCCGTGCGCCCGGGTTTCGTTCGAGTGTACGCCGGACGACCTGTGAGCCCCGGCAGAGATCGGGGGCGGCGAGCCGAAGCCCGCCGCCCCCTCGTGCGCCGTCGTCAGACGAGGCTGCGGAGCACGTACTGCAGGATGCCGCCGTTGCGGTAGTAGTCGGCCTCACCGGGGGTGTCGATGCGGACGACCGCGTCGAACTCGACCGTCTGCTTGCCCTCGGGCGAGAACTCGCTCGGCTCGGCCGTGACGCGCACCGTCTTCGGCGTGACGCCCTCGTTCAGCTGCTCGAGGCCCGAGATCGAGACGACCTCGGTGCCGTCGAGGCCGAGCGACTCGGCGGACTCGCCGGCGGGGAACTGCAGCGGGACGACGCCCATGCCGATGAGGTTCGACCGGTGGATGCGCTCGAAGCTCTCGGTGATGACGGCCTTCACGCCGAGGAGGCTCGTGCCCTTCGCGGCCCAGTCGCGGCTCGAACCGGAGCCGTACTCCTTGCCGCCGAAGATGACGAGCGGGATGCCCTGCGCCTGGTAGTTCATCGACGCGTCGTAGATGAACGACTGCGGGCCGCCCTCCTGCGTGAAGTCGCGCGTGTACCCGCCCTCGACGCCGTCGAGGAGCTGGTTGCGCAGGCGGATGTTCGCGAACGTGCCTCGGATCATGACCTCGTGGTTGCCGCGGCGCGACCCGTAGGAGTTGAAGTCCTTGCGGTCGACGCCGTGCTCCGTGAGGTAGTGGCCCGCGGGGCTGTCGGCCTTGATCGAGCCGGCCGGCGAGATGTGGTCGGTCGTGACCGAGTCGCCGAGCCGGGCCAGGACGCGGGCGCCGACGATGTCGGAGACCGGCGTCGTCTCGATGGTCATGCCGTCGAAGTACGGGGGCTTGCGGACGTAGGTCGACTCGGCGTCCCACTCGAAGGTCGCGCCGGTCGGCGTCGGCAGCGTGCGCCACCGCTCGTCGCCCTCGAACACGCTCGCGTACTGGTGGTCGAACATGTCCTTGTCGATCGAGGAGTCGATCGTGGCCTGCACCTCGGACGCGTCCGGCCAGATGTCCTTCAGGTAGACCTCGTTGCCGTCGGAGTCCGTGCCGAGCGGGTCGTTCTCGAAGTCGAAGTTCATCGTCCCGGCGAGCGAGTACGCGATCACGAGCGGCGGGCTCGCGAGGTAGTTCATCTTCACGTCGGGGTTGATGCGACCCTCGAAGTTGCGGTTGCCCGAGAGCACCGCGGTCACGGCGAGGTCGTTCTGCTGCACGGCGGCCGAGACCTCCTCGATGAGGGGCCCGGAGTTGCCGATGCAGGTGGTGCAGCCGTAGCCGACCGTGTAGAAGCCGAGGTCCTCGAGGTCCTGCGTCAGGCCGGCCTTCTCGTAGTAGTCGGTGACGACCTTCGAGCCCGGGGCGAGCGTCGTCTTCACCCACGGCTTCGCCTTCAGGCCCCGCTTCACCGCGTTGCGGGCGAGGAGGCCCGCGGCGAGCATGACCGACGGGTTCGACGTGTTCGTGCACGAGGTGATGGCGGCGATCGTCACGGCACCGTGGTCGAGCGTGTAGGCCGTGCCATCCGCAAGTTCGACCGAGGTCGGCTTCGACGCCGTCTTCGGCGCGTGCGACCGGTGGTGGTGCATGTGGTGGTTGTGCTCGTCCTCCGGCGAGTTGCCGGGCGGGTCGGATGCCGGGAAGGACTCGGCGATCTCGAGGTCGACCAGGTCGTGGTCGACGTCGGCGTAGTTGGTCAGGTCGGACTCGAACTGCGACTTCGCCTCGGAGAGCACGATGCGGTCCTGAGGACGCTTGGGACCGGCGATCGAGGGGACGACCGTCGAGAGGTCGAGCTCGAGGTACTCGGAGTACACGGCCTCGTTGTCGGCGTCGTGCCAGAGCTTCTGCTCCTTGGCGTAGGCCTCGACGAGCGCGAGCTGCTCCTCGCTGCGACCGGTGAGGCGCAGGTAGTCGATCGTGACGCCGTCGATCGGGAACATCGCGGCGGTCGAGCCGAACTCGGGGCTCATGTTGCCGATGGTCGCGCGGTTGGCGAGCGGCACGGATGCCACGCCGGTGCCGTAGAACTCGACGAACTTGCCGACCACGCCGTGCTTGCGCAGCATGTCGGTGATCGTGAGCACGACGTCGGTCGCGGTGACGCCCGCCGGGATGGCGCCGGAGAGCTTGAAGCCGACGACCTTGGGGATGAGCATGGACACGGGCTGGCCGAGCATGGCCGCCTCCGCCTCGATGCCGCCGACGCCCCAGCCGAGGACGCCGAGCCCGTTGACCATGGTGGTGTGCGAGTCGGTGCCGACGCAGGTGTCGGGGTAGGCACGGGTCACGCCGTCGACATCGCGGTGGTAGATGACCTTCGCGAGGTGCTCGATGTTGACCTGGTGCACGATGCCGGTGCCGGGCGGGACGACCTTGAAGTCGTCGAACGCGGTCTGGCCCCAGCGCAGGAACTGGTAGCGCTCGCCGTTGCGCTCGTACTCGATCTCGACGTTGCGCTCGAGCGCGTTCTCCGTGCCGAACAGGTCGGCGATGACCGAGTGGTCGATGACCATCTCGGCGGGCGAGAGCGGGTTGATCCGGTTCGGGTCGCCACCGAGCGCGACGACGGCCTCGCGCATGGTTGCGAGGTCGACGATGCAGGGCACGCCCGTGAAGTCCTGCATCACCACGCGCGCGGGCGTGAACTGGATCTCCGTGTCGGGGTCGGCGGTCGGCACCCAGGAGCCGAGGGCCTGGATCTGCTCCTTGGTGACGTTGGCGCCGTCCTCGGTGCGGAGCAGGTTCTCGAGCAGCACCTTCAGGCTGAACGGGAGCTTCTCGTGCCCGGCGACGGTGTCGATCCGGTAGATCTCATACGAGGCATCTCCGACCTGGAGCGTGTCCTTCGCCCCGAAACTGTTCACTGCAGACACGATGTCCTCTCCTTCGCGGATGCCGCGGACGCGGCCCTTCCCGGCGTCACCCGCGGTGGTTCGCCGGTGGCCGCCCCAGCAAGGCTAGCCCAACCGCGTCACCGGCCGACAGGCCGCCGGCCGCACCCGTGATTTATCTTGATGTCGAGATAACTGTATCACTCGGCGGCGCGCTTCGCGGGGTAGACCGCGCGCACCACGAGCCACGAGAACACGAGCAGCAGGGCGTAGAGCGGCACTCCCATGAGCAGGCGGGTCGCACCGAGCGCCTCGACGTTGCCCGCGTAGTAGAACGGCACCTGCACGAGCAGCCGAGCGACGAACATTCCGAGCCAGACGACCGTCAGGAACTGCATCGCGCGGTACTTCCGCCGCTCGCGGCGCCACGCGGTGCCGTCGCCCATCAGGAATCCGACGATGATGCCGACGAGGGGCCATCGAACGAGGAGCGAGACGAGGATCGCGACGGCGTAGGCGGCGTTGGTGTAGAAGCCGATGACGTAGTTGTCCTCGGCACGCCCGGTCCAGAGGGAGAGCGCAGCGGATGCCGCCACGCCGATGAGCCCGGCGATCGCCTGCGTCGGCTGGCTCCGCGTGAACAGGCGCAGCGCCGTGAACACGACGGCGAGGCCGAGCGAGGCCCCGAGCGCCCAGCCGAGCTCGCGCGTGAACGTGTAGACGACGAGGAAGACGAGGCCGGGCAGGATCGCCTCGGCGAGCCCGCGGATGCCGCCCAGCGCGCCGACGAGGTCGGCGGGGGTCAGCGTCTCGTCGCGGGCGATCCGGCCGAGGCCGGACTTCTCGGCGGCTGCGGCGACCTGGCGGCCGAACTCGGCTGCCGTGTCATCCGTCTCATCGCCGTCCGGGGACCCGGCGCTTCCGGGCTGGTCGCGGTCGGTGCGGTCGGCGGCGTGGTCCTCGCTCACGCGGGCTGACCACCCGAGGACGGCGCCGGCATGCGGAGCGGGATCAGGTCGCGCGGGGGCATGGGCGTGTTCCCGCGCACGACGACGATCGACCGGAACAGGTCCTCGATCTTCGCGGCCGCCGCGGGATCGGCCGCGGCCTCGCCGGCGATGACGCCGCGCAGGAACCAGCGCGGCCCGTCGACGCCGATGAAGCGCGCGAGTCGCATCTTGCCCGCCTGCCCCTCGGCGGTGGTCACGGGGATCTGCGCGAGCAGTTCTGGGCCGAACGTGCCCTCGCGCACCTGCGTCGACCCGCCCTGCCGGGAGATCTGCTCGGCGATCTGGCCTCGGATCTCGTGCCAGAGGCCGCTCGACCGGGGCGCCGAGAACGGCTGCACCTGCAGGGTCGAGTTGGCGTAGTCGAGCCCGACCGCGACCACGCGCTTCGTGCCCTCCTCGACCTCGAGGCGCAGGTGCAGTCCCTCGCGGGGCAGGACCTTGACGCCGCCGAGGTCGACGTACGGGCGGACCGGGTTGGCCTCGGACTCGTCCAGCGGGCCGTTCGTCGCGCGGTCCTCCGGCGCGGACTTGGGGTGGTCGACGGGGATGTCGTCGATGTTCTCGATGTCGCTCACGCGTGTGCTCCTGACTGGTTCGCCCCGAATCCGGTGGATCCGAATCCTCCCTCGCCGCGAAGGCTCCCGGGCAGCTTCTCGACCTCGACGAACCGCGCTCGGCTCACCGGCATGACCACCAGCTGCGCGATCCGGTCGCCCGCCTCGATCCGGTACGGCTCGCGGGCATCGGTGTTCAGCAGTGCGACCTTGATCTCGCCGCGGTAGCCCGCATCGACCGTGCCGGGCGCGTTCACGATGGTGAGGCCGTGCTTGAACGCCAGCCCCGACCGCGGGACCACGAACGCGACGTAGCCGTCGGGCAGTGCGATCGCGACGCCGGTGCCGACGGTGGCGCGCTCACCGGGCTCGAGCACGACGGACTCGGCGGCGTGCAGGTCGGCTCCGGCATCGCCCGGGTGGGCGTAGGCGGGGACGTGGTCGGCCGTGATCAGCACATCGACGGAATCGGTCACCGTTCGAGGGTAGTGCAGAAGTCTGGTCTGATAGTTCCATGCCCGACTACCGCGAACGGCTCTGGCCGACGCCCTGGATCTACCTCATCAGCCTGCTGCTCGTCCCGGCGAGCATCCTCGTGCTCGCCCCGGTGTCGCTGCCCGCGGGCATCGCGACCGGCGTTCTCCTCTACGTGGCGGTCGCCGGCTCGCTGACGCTCACGTCGCCGGTCGTCGAGGTCGCCGACGGACGGTTCCGTGCGGGGCGCGCCTCCGTGCCGCTCGAGCTCACGGGCGAGGCGATCCCCGCCGAGGGCGAGGCCGCGCGGACCGAACGAGGAACCGGGCTCGACGCCCGGGCGTACCTCGTGATCCGCGGATGGGTCAAGGACGTCGTGCGGGTGCCCATCGAGGATGCCGCGGACCCGGCGCCGTACTGGCTCGTGTCGACGCGTCATCCGCACGAAATGGCCGCCGCGATCAACGGATCGCGACGGCCTCGTGTCGGTGGGGAGCCCGCCTAGGCGGCGCACTCCAGGCAGATCGGCCCGAGCTTGGTCTCGTGGTCGATCTGCGAGCGGTGCTTCACGAGGAAGCAGCTGACGCAGGTGAACTCATCCGCCTGCGGCGGCAGCACGACGACGTCGAGTTCGACGTCGGACAGGTCGGCTCCCGCCAGGTCGAAGCTGCCGGGGTTGTCGGCGTCCTCGACGTCGACGCTTCCCGACATCTTGTCGGGCACGCGCTCCTTGAGGGCCTCGATCGACTCGGAGTCGTCTTCGGTCTTCCGCGGCGCGTCGTAATCCGTTGCCATTCCCATCCTTTTTCCATTGCCGAGGATTCGGCGGCCATAGTCTGCACGAAATCAAGTGCGTAAGCAAACCATCCGTCGACCGTCCGAACCGGTTGAATGCACAACTCACGGCACGCCCGGCGTATTCCCAGCACACGCGGGACCCGCATGGCATCCTTGGGCGGAGATCAAGGGCACGGAAGGGCTTCTCGCCATGCAGGAACTCAAGGTGATCGGGGTCGAGAGCGGCGCCCTCATCGCGGCCTCGGACGACGGCGCGCGATTCCGTATCGAGGTCGACGAGGTGCTGCAGTCCCGCATCCGCCAGGCCGTGCCGGAGACGCGCACCGGACCGAAGCTCTCCCCGCGCGAGGTGCAGGCGCACATCCGCTCCGGCCTGTCGGCCGAGGAGGTCGCCGAGCTCACGGGCGCGTCGGTCGACGACATCCGCCGATTCGAGGGGCCGGTGATCGCCGAGCGCGAACACATGGTCACCTCCGCCCTCGCCGTCCCGACCCACGCCGAGCCCGCCGAGGGCGACGAGCCGATGTCGTTCGGCTCGATGGTGCGCGAGCGCCTCGCGGGGCTGGGCGCGCACGGCGAGCGCTGGGCGAGCTGGAAGGACGAGGAGCGGGGCTGGATGGTCAAGCTCGAGTTCACGGCCGACGGCATCGACCACGACGCGCGGTGGTCGTTCGAGCCGCGCAAGCAGGCGCTTCACCCGCAGAACGCCGATGCGACGACGCTCTCGAAGCAGGGCGAGGTTCGGGGCGGGATGATTCCGCGGTTGCGGGCGGTCTCGACCTCCGATGACGCCTCCCGCTTCGACAGCGGCGCGTTCACCTTCGACGCCACCGACTCCGCGGACGACGACACCGCGCCGCAGCCCGAACTCGCCGCCGCTCGATCGACGCCTGCGCCGAGCGGGCCCGGTGCGTCGACGACGACCGCCGCGTCGAGCGCTGCGGTCACACGTGCCGCCATCAAGCGAGCGGATGAGCCGGCACCGCCCACCGGCGAGACGGCCGACCTGCTCGAGGCGCTGCGCCGACG
>NZ_SDPL01000040.1 GCF_004135055.1 Agromyces binzhouensis
CGGCACGAACGGGCGGGCCGCGCACTCGCGACGGCGGCGCTGAGCCCGAGGCGCCGGCCGATCGTCGGCCCGCACGCGCCCGTCGACGCGATCGCGTGGTCCGACGGCCTCAGGCGAGCGCCGCGGCCATCGCGGTGAGCGTCTCGGTCGCTCCCGCGTCGAGCTTCACCGTGGCCCGGCTGTCGCCCTTGGTGATGCCCCGGTTGACGACCACGATCGGCACCCGGCGGCGCCGCGCGATCTCGAGCAGGCGCACGCCGGAGTTCACGACGAGCGACGAGCCCGCCACGAGCATCACGTCGGCGCGCTGGATGAGCGCGGCGGCCTGCCGGTACACGGGCGTCGGCACGAACTCGCCGAAGAACACCACGTCGGGCTTCAGGGTGCCGCCGCACACCGTGCACGCCGGGATCACCATCGACTCGACGTCGTCGACCTCGACGTCGCCGTCGGGCGCGGGGCGGATCGCGACGTCCAGGTCGATGTGCGGGTTCAGCTCGGTCAGCCGGTCCGCGACGGACTGGCGTGCGAACACCTGACCGCACGACAGGCACACCACCCGGTCGGAGGCGCCGTGCAACTCCACCACGTGCGAGCTCCCCGCTCGTCGATGCAGGCCGTCGACGTTCTGGGTGACCACGCCGGAGACGACCCCCGACTCCTCGAGCCGGGCGAGGGCGCGATGCCCGTCGTTCGGCTGGGCGGTGCCGAAGGTGCGCCAGCCGAGGTGGCTGCCCGCCCAGTAGCGCTTCCGGGCCGTCTCGGACGCGATGAACGTCTGCGCCGTCATGGGCGTGCGCACCGGCGCGCCCTCGCCCCGGTAGTCCGGGATCCCCGAGTCGGTGCTCACGCCTGCACCCGTCAGGACCGCCACGCGGGACCCGCGCATCAGGCGGATCGCCTCGTCGAGCAGCACGTCGGACGGCGCCGGAGCCTCGATCCCAGTGACCACGCGCGTCTCCCTTCGACGGTGCTGCGATTCTAGACGTGCGGCTTTTCCGGGATGTTTCCGGATGACGCCCGCCGACCCGGGAGGACCCATGCGCATCGAACACGTCACCGACGCGACATCCGACGCCGTCGCCGACTACGCCAAGCTCACCGACGTCGCCCTGCGCAGCATCACCGAGCCCGAGCGGGGCGTGTTCATCGCCGAGTCCGCCAAGGTCATCCGCCGCGCCATCGCCGCGGGGTGCACGCCGCGATCCGTGCTCATGGAGGAGAAGTGGCTCGCCGACCTCGAACCCCATCTCGCGCCGTTCGACATCCCCGTGCACCTCGCCGACCCCGCCGGACTCGAGGCGATCACCGGGTACCGCGTGCACCGCGGCGCGCTGGCGGCGTTCGAGCGGCCCGCACTGGCGGACCCGGGCGACCTCCTCGCCGGCGCGCGACGCGTCGTCATCCTCGAGGACATCGTCGACCACACCAACGTCGGCGCGATCATCCGCGGGTGCGCAGCGCTCGACGTCGATGCGGTACTCGTCACCCCGCGTTGCGCCGATCCGCTGTACCGCCGGAGCATCCGGGTCAGCATGGGCACGGTGTTCCAAGTGTCGTGGGCTCGGCTCGAAGCGTGGCCGGAGGACATGACGCTGCTGAAGTCGGCGGGATTCGAGGTCGCGGCGCTCGCGCTCGCCGACGACGCGGTGTCGTTGGACGAATTCGCGTCGCAGCTCCCCGAGCGCCTCGCCCTGATCTTCGGGACCGAGGGCGACGGGCTCATGCGGCGCACCGTGGAGGCCGCCGACCATGTCGTCATGATCCCGATGGGGCGGAACGTCGACTCGCTCAATGTCGCAGCGGCGACTGCGGTGGCGCTCTGGGCGACGCGGCCGCGCTGACGACGGTGGATTCGGGAGCCCGCCGCGCTCAGCGCTGCGCGAGCGAGAAGTTCGTCACCTCGCACGGCCGGCCCGGGGGCTCGTCGCACGGCAGGACCAGTCGCCAGGAGAACGAGTAGGCGTAGTCGTTTCCATCGACGCCGATGAGGTCGGCCTTCCCCCTGAAGTGGTCGATCGCCGCCGATCGGAGTCCGCCCTCGAACAGGTCCGAGGCGTTCGCCTTGATCTCCGCGCTCCCGGTGGCGAACAGCTCCAGCCGATCGTCCGTGTCGAGGCAGGCACCCACGCCGAAGCTGTCCTCGGGCTCGTCCAGCCACCAGAGCTCGATGTGCTGGTCGCCCTCGTCGAGATTCGCGATGACGCCCTTCGGGCTGTCGATCAGGTTCGGCGTCCACGTCTCGAATCCCGCCGGGCGCTCCAGTGCCCACTCCGGGAACGGATCGACCATGCCGCCCTCGAACCAGTCGACGATCGCGACCTCGCGAGCCACCTGCTCATCGGTGCAGAATGCCTCACGACTGGTGTTGATGAAGACGACCAGGCCGTTGTCGAGATCCGGTCCGGTGAAGGCGAACGGGTCCTCGAACACCTCCGGCGGCCCGGCCGCGGCCGCGGGCGATGCGGTCACCCCGACGAGCAGCACTGCGCCGAGTGCGGCGGTCAGTGAACGGTTGATGGACATGGCGGGTCCCCCTGACCGGATTTCGCGAGCCGGTCACGGACCGCGAGGCATCCTCTGCTTCGAGGGTGCGCTGCAGGACGATCCGGCGCAATGCAACGCACTGAACATGGCGGCGCACACGTAGCCCGAGCGGGCGCCGATCGCGCTCCGCGTACGTCTCCGGACCTAGGCGCAGGATGCGGTTCGCCGCACGTCCGGGACTACCATGGACCATGGCCCCGAACGGATGGCCAGAGCCGGCGGCACCCTGGCACGGAGAGATCAGGTTCTGCCGCGCCCCCGACGGGACGCGCTTGGCGTTCCGGGTGTCCGGTGCCGGTCCGCCCCTCGTCACGGTCGGAGCATTCGCCTCTCATCTGGAACTCGATCATCAGCATCCTGTCCTCAGCGCGGTGCTGGGGTCGCTGCATCAGGAGTTCACGGTGCTGCGGTACGACGAGCGCGGCCATGGGCTCTCCGAGTGCGACCTCGGCGACGATGACCTCGTGACCCGCGTCCGCGATCTGGAATCGGTGGTGGATGCCGCGGGACTGGGGCACTTCGCGATCTTCGCAGCCCACATGGGAGGCCCGGTCGGGATCGCCTTCAGCGCGCTGCACCCGGAGCGGGTGACCCAGCTGATCCTCATGTCGACGTTCGCCAGGGGCCCCGCGCTCCTTCACCGGTCCGTCCGTGAGACGTTCCTCTTCGCCAAGCTGATCCAGGAGGGCTGGGGGCGGCAGTCCCGCAGCCGGCGGGTGCTCAGCACCGGCATCCTTCCCGGGGCGAGCGACGCGGCACTGGCCTGGCTGGATGACGCACAGCCGCTCTTGGGCTCGAAGGACGCTCTCGCCGCGTCGTACTGGAACCAGAGCACGGCCGACGCAACTGGATACTTGGACCGCGTCGTGACGCCGACGCTCGTCATCCACGCCCACGACGACCTGCTGGTCGAATTCGCCGAGGCCCGCCGTGTCGCCGAGGTCATCCCGAACGCGCGCCTGGTGTCGTTCGCCGACGGGGGCAACGTCATGCCCGAGCATTCGTCCAACTGGCAGGCGGCGGTTCAGGACATCGCATCGCTCGTGTCGGAGCAGCCGGGTCCCGATCCGTCCATCCTTGCGAGCCTCGCCGAACTCACTCCGCGCGAGGTCCAGATCCTGCAGTTCCTCTCGTCGGGGAGGTCCAACGCCCAGATCGCGGCGGGCGAGAGCCTCAGCGTTCGAACCGTGGAACGACACGTCTCGAACATCTACCGGAAGCTGCACCTGACAGGGCCCACCTCGCGGACCAGGGCCGCGGTCATGTATCTGCGCCAGAGGGGGACGACCCACTCGATCCGTTGAGTCCGCCACCGAAGGCGGCCGTGGCGCTCTACGCGATCGCATAGGTCGGCTGGGTATCCTGCAACGGATGTCTCGCACGCTCGACCCGGCCCGGCCCGCGCCGCCGCGACCCACGAAGCCCTCGCCCGCGGTGTACCGACGGCGGCGGATCGTCGCGGTCGGCATCCTCGCCGTCCTCCTGGGGCTGCTCGTCTCCGGCGGGGTCTACACGTCGACGGCGCTCGGCGCGCCGATCCCCGTGGCGGAGCCCGCGATCGACGACCCGGCGCCCGTCGCTGCTCCGGCGCAGCCCGTGGCGCAGCCCGGGTTCGGCACGTGGGCGGTCGGCGCCGTCGGATTCGACGGACTGATGGCCGCGGGGGGCGAGGGCACCCCGATGCCGATGGCCAGCATCGCGAAGGTCATCACGGCGCTCGTCGTGCTCGAGGAGCACCCGATCCCCGAGGGCGAGGCCGGCCCGCAGATCGCGTACACCGACGCCGACGTCGACATCTACTGGGACATGGTCGCGCAGAACGGGTCGGTCGCGCCCGTCGTCGCAGGCTCCGAGCTCTCGCTGAAGGAGAGCCTCGAGGCGATGATGCTGCCGTCGGGCAACAACTACAGCATCTCGCTCGCGAACTGGGCGTTCGGCTCGGTCGACGCGTACCTCGAGCGGGCATCCGCCTGGCTCGCCGACCACGGGCTCACCGAGACGCGCGTGGTCGACACGAGCGGGCTCTCGCTCGACGACGTCAGCACCGCGGCCGACCTCGTCCGACTCGGCGAGATCGCGCTCGAGAACCCGACGCTCGCGGAGATCGTCGCGACCCGGTCGGTCGCCATCCCTGAACTCGGCACGATCGAGAACTCGAACCGGCTGCTCGGCACGCACGGGATCGACGGCATCAAGACGGGCACGACGGATGACGCGGCGAACCTGCTCTTCTCCGCCGACCTCGCGGTCGGCGAGACCTCCGTCACGCTGGTCGGCGTGGTCCTCGGCGGCGCCACGCATGCGCTCGTGCGCGAGGCCGTCGCCGGGCTCGTGGACTCGATCGGGCCCGGGTTCCGCGAGGTCGTCGCGCTCGAGGCCGGTCGGCCGCTCGCCGCGTACGCGACGCCGTGGGGCGATACGGCCGAGGCGGTCGCGACGGAGGGGGCGACCGTCGTCGTCTGGTCCGACACGCCGGTCGACGTCGCCGTCGAGGCCGATTCGCTGCGCCTCGTCGGCGACGGCGCGGAGGTCGGGGTCGCGACGGTCACGGCCGGCTCGCAGGTGATCGAGGTGCCGCTGGCGGTCGACGGTGCACTCGAGGACCCGGGCGCCTGGTGGCGGCTGGCGAACCCCGGCGCGCTCGACGAGGGCGTCGTGGCGGAACCGCCCGCCGCCGGCTGACCGATCCGTCCCGCCTCAGTCGCCCGGCGTCGACTCCGGTCTCGAGGCGTAGGGGCCCGCCGCCGGCCGCTTCGGCGTGACGAGGTCGCCGGAGGACTGGTGCCGGATGCGGCGGACGACCCAGGGCACGAGGTACTCGCGCGCCCAGGAGAGGTCCTCGGTGCGCGCCTCGCGCCACGAGCGCTCGGGCAGCGGCTCGGGCTTCATCGGCTCGAGGTCGTTCCGGACGTTGAGCGCCTGCAGCACCATCCGGGCCACGGTGTGGTGTCCCAGCGCGTTCAGGTGCAGGCGGTCGCGGTCCCACATGCGCTGGTCCTGGATCTCGGCGAGCGCCCACTGGTCGGCGACGAGGCAGTCGTGCTTCTGCGCGATCGCGCGGAGGTTCTCGTTGTAGATCGCGACCTTGCCGCGGATGCCCCGGAACACTGGGGAGAAGCCGACGTCGACGCCCGTGAAGATCACGATCGTCGCCCGGTCGCGCGCGAGGCGCTCGACCGCGTACTCGAAGCGGGCCGAGATCTCGTCGGGGTCGGTCCGCGGACGGATGACGTCGTTGCCGCCCGCCGAGATCGTGATCAGGTCGGGGCGCAGCTCGAGGGCGGGCTCGATCTGCTCGTCGATGATCTGCTGGATCAGCCGGCCGCGGATCGCCAGGTTCGCATAGGCGAAGTCGTCTGCCCCCTGCGAGAGCACCTCGGCGACGCGGTCGGCCCAACCGCGGTTGCCGCCCGGCACGCCGGGCTCCGGGTCGCCGATGCCCTCCGTGAACGAGTCGCCGATCGCGACATATCTCGACCATGGATGCTGCTGCGTGACCATCCCTCCATTCTGCACGTGTGCCGGCCGGCGATCGCTCGTGCGCTCATCCACGCGCACGTCGGTCGGGCGTCGCCCCGTCGACGGTGGGCCGACCGGGTGAGCGCCGCGATCGGTCGAGAGCGTAGAGCACCGGCCTGGGCGCGACTCGGTGGTCGGCGAACGTGCGCAGCACGAAGCTCCGGAAACTGCGTCGGGTGACGAGTGCGGGAACGATGTCACGGTAGTGGTCCCACCGGCAATGGTTCACGAGCGTGAAGCTCGCCCCGTCGACCGGCTCCAGGACGGTCGAGTTGTCGAGGGCGGTCTCGTCCTGGAACCAGCCCGCCGTGTACTGCCAGGCGTGCAGGTTGCCGGCGACGTCGTCGGCGGTGAAGTAGTTGAACAGGAACACTCCGGGCCGCTCGTGGTCCACCGGGTTGATCCGGCGCACGTTCCTCGCGGCGAACGTCAACCGGGTCGGGGACTCCTCGTCGAGCGCGGCGACGGCGGGGTGGCCGGCGAGCGCAGCGGCGTCGTCGACGGAGCCGGTCTCCACCAACAGCACGGCGTCGTACACGGCCTGATCCGTGTACTGCCCCTCGAAGCCGCGACTGGTGCCGGGCGGCACCAGTGTCGCGCGGAACACGTCGGCGCGTCGCACGCGATCGTCGGTGGAGAACAACGCCCGCAGCTGATGCAATCGGCCCAGGGCGGCCCGACGTCGCCTCGATGGCAGTGCGGGAGGTATCGGCCATCGGCCGGAGCTCAACCCGACGAACAGGAAGCCGTTCGCGGAGGGCTCGACCAGGCGGGCAGTCGTCCAGGATGTGGGGATCTCAGCAGTCATCGTCGGCACCTCTCCGTCTTCGGTAGGGCCCAAGCGTGGATGCGCGGGCGGACTCGCTGCAACAGTGTTGAAATTCCCGGAGCGGTCACATCCCCTGAACGGGAGGGGTCGAGCGCACGGTACGGTGGACGCGATGAATAAATCGAGGGGGCGCCCGGTTCGGGGCGGTCCGAGTCGTCGCGAGCGCATCCTGAGCGAAGCGCGCACCGCGTTCCTCGACCGGGGGTACCGCGGGACGACGATGCGGGCGATCGCCTCCGCGTCCGATGTCGACGTCGCTCTCGTCAGCTACTACTTCGGCTCGAAGCGCGACCTGTTCGCCGCTGCGCTCGCGCTCGAACTCCGACCTGCGCGCGTCGTACGAGGCGTGGCGGGTGACGACCCGGCTCGGCTCGCCGATCGTCTCCTCCGAGCGGTGCTGCTGACGTGGGAGAACCCGGCGTTGAGTTCGTCGATGCGGACGTTCATCGAATCCGCGATGGGGGATCCCGAGCTCCTGCGCTCGTTCCGCGAGTACATCGAACACGAGGTCGTGGATGCCCTGGCCGAGCACCTTCCGGACGATCGCGCCCGCGCACGAGCCCACGCCGCGGTGCAGGTCATCATCGGGCTGATCTTCAGCCGATACATCCTGAGGCTCGAACCGTTCGCGCGAGTCCCACCTCGCGAGGCGTATCGGATCCTGCGCCCGGTACTGGCGGCCGCGTTCGCCTGACGGCCCGCCGACGCGACATCCGTGTCGGTCGACTCGACTACAGTGCTGCAGAGTGAGCAACGCGACCCCCTCCGGCAGCCACCTGCCCGGCACCTCGGCCGCCGAACACCTCTCACCCTCGTTTCCGGCCCGTGCACCCTGGGGCACCGCGTCGAAGCTGCGTGCCTGGCAGGCCGAGGCGCTCGAGCAGTACTTCGCGTCCGAGCCGCGCGACTTCCTCGCCGCAGCGACGCCCGGAGCAGGCAAGACGACGTTCGCGCTCCGCCTCGCGGCGGAGCTCCGGGCCCGTCGCACCATCGACCGCATCACCGTCGTCGCCCCCACCGACCACCTGAAGCGCCAGTGGGCGGATGCCGCGGCGCGCGTCGGCATCAGGCTCGACCCCGGCTTCCGGAACGCGCACGGGCGCTCGGCCCGGCACTACCACGGCGTCGCCGTGACGTACGCGCAGGTCGCGGTGCGGCCGGCGCTGCACCGCGAGCTGACCCTCTCGGGGCGCTCGCTCGTGATCCTCGACGAGGTGCACCACGGCGGCGACACGCTCTCGTGGGGCGATGCCATCCGCGAGGCGTTCGAGCCCGCGACGCGCAGGCTCTCGCTCACGGGCACGCCGTTCCGGAGCGACACCGCGCCGATCCCGTTCGTCGACTACGTCCCCGACGAGGACGGGATCCGCGTCTCGCGGACCGACTACGACTACGGGTACGGCCGGGCCCTCCGGGACGGCGTCGTGCGCCCCGTGCTCTTCATGGTCTACGCGGGCAGCATGCGCTGGCGCACGAAGGCCGGCGACGAGATGGAGGCGCGCCTCGGCGAAGACGCCACGAAGGACATCCACTCGGCGGCATGGCGGACCGCGCTCGAGCCGTCGGGCGAGTGGATCCCGTCCGTGCTCCAGGCCGCCGACCGGCGCCTCACGGAGGTGCGGCACACGATCCCCGACGCCGGCGGCCTCGTCATCGCGACCGACCAGTCGACGGCCCGCGCGTACGCCGAGATCCTCGAGGACGTGTGCGGCGAGCGGGTCACCGTGGTGCTCTCCGACGAGAAGGAGGCCTCCGGCCGGATCGAGGAGTTCTCCGAGGGCACGAGCCGCTGGATGGTCGCGGTGCGCATGGTGTCCGAGGGCGTCGACGTGCCCCGCCTCGCCGTGGGCGTGTACGCGACGAGCTCGTCCACCCCGCTGTTCTTCGCGCAGGCGATCGGGCGCTTCGTCCGGGCGAGACGGCGCGGGGAGACCGCGTCGGTGTTCCTGCCGAACGTGCCCGTGCTGATGGCGCTCGCGGGCGAGCTCGAGCGCCAGCGCGACCACGCGCTCGACCGGCGCAGCGGCGACGGCGACGACGATCCGGGTCTCGAGGACGGCCTGCTCGAGTCGGCCAACCGCGAGGACTCGGCCTCGGACGAGCTCCAGGACGAGTTCACCTGGCAGGCGCTCGGTTCCGATGCCGCGTTCGACCGCGTCGTCTACGACGGCACCGACTTCGGCACGTTCGCCGAGCCGGGCAGCGACGAGGAGCTCGACTTCATCGGCCTCCCCGGCATCCTCGAACCCGAACAGGTCAGCGAGCTCCTGCGCCACCGCCAGGCCCGTCAGGCGCGCCGCGCATCCGACCGCCGCAAGCACGCGCTCGCCGCGGGGGAGTCGGCGGAGGCCGACGGCGAGGAGCGTGCCGAGCCCGTGGCGCTGTACCGCACGCTGAAGGAGCAGCGGTCGCTGCTCAACAGCCTCGTGGGCCTCTACGCCCGCCAGACGGGGCAGGCGCACTCGCTCGTGCACGCCGAGCTCCGACGCGCGTGCGGCGGCCCCGAGGTCGCCCAGGCGACCGTGACGCAGCTGCAGTCGCGCATCGAGCTGCTGCGGCGCCGGCTGTCCGGGCGCTGAGCCCGCGCCGCGGCATCCGCGGGCATCCGCCCGGACCGTCGATCCTCCGCGGACTCCTGCGACCAAGGCCCCGAAGGGCCGTCGCGGGCACCGCGTAGCATGGCGCCCATGGACCGCCGCACGCGCGTGCTGGTCATCGCGATCGTCGTCGCCTTCATCGCCTTCCTCGACGGTGCGGTGATCAACATCGCGCTGCCGGCGATCGAGGCCGAGCTGGGCGGCGGGCTGACGCTCCAGCAGTGGGCGGTCGACGCCTACCTCCTCACGCTGGGCTCGCTCATCCTGCTCGCCGGATCGCTCTCCGACTCGTTCGGGCGACTCCGGGTCCTCCGCATCGGGTTGTACGGCTTCGGCGTCACGTCCGTCGTGTGCGCGATCGCGATGGACGGCACGGTGCTCGTCGCGGCGCGTGCGCTGCAGGGCGCGGCCGGTGCGCTGCTCGTGCCGAGCTCGCTCGCCCTCATCATCGCCAACTTCCCGTCAGCCGAGCAGGGCCGGGCGATCGGCCGCTGGACGGCGTGGACGACGAGCGCCTTCCTGATCGGGCCGATCCTCGGCGGCGCCTTCGTCGACCTCGTGTCCTGGCGGCTCGTGTTCGCGATCAACGTGCTGCCGATCGCCGCCGCCCTGATCATGATGCGTCCGCTGGGTCGTGACGAGCCCAACCCGGACCGGGCTCGCGTCGACTGGCTCGGCGCGACCCTCGGCGTCGTCGGCCTCGGCGGCATGGTCTTCGCGCTCATCGAGCAGGGCCGCCTCGGATGGGCCGACCCCCTCGTGTTCGTTCCCGCGCTCGTGGGCGTCGTCGCACTCGTCGCGTTCCTGCTGTGGGAGCGGCGCGCACCGGCGCCGATGCTGCCGCTGTCACTGTTCCGGGCCCGCAACTTCGCGGCCGGCAACCTCGCGACCTGGTTCATCTACGCGGCATTGACGCTGGGCCTGTTCGCCCTGCCGATCTTCCTGCAGGAGGCCGGCGGCTTCCCGGCGACGCTCGCCGGCCTCGCCACGCTGCCGCCGATGGTGCTGCTCGTGCTGCTCGGCTCGTGGTTCGGCACGCTCGGCGGGAAGTTCGGTCCGCGGTTCTTCATGTCGGCGGGACCGGTCGTCGTCGGTGTCGGCTACCTGCTGACGGTGGTCGTCGACGTCCCCGTGCAGTACTGGTGGCAGGTCTTCCCCGGCATGGTGGTGGTCGGCCTCGGGATGGCGATGACCGTCGCCCCGTTGACGTCGGCGATCCTCGGGGCCGTGGACCCGACGCGCGCCGGCATCGGGTCCGCCGTGAACAACGCCGTCGCCCGCATCGCGGGACTCGTCGCGGTGGCGTCCATCGGCGTCATCGTCGCGGGCGCGCTGGACGTCGAGGGCTACCGCCGGACGGCGATGGCGATCGCGGCCCTGCTCTTCGTCGGCGGCCTCGTGTCGTGGATCGGCATCCGAAACCCGAGCGGGCCGGATCAGCCGAGCGCGTCGGCCGACGCGGCCAGCTCGGAGGAGCGACCGAGGTCCTGAGCGTCCGCCGCGGCGTCGAGCGCAGCCATCAGGTCGGCCGTCAGGTCGTCCACGTGCTCGAGCCCGATCGAGAGCCGCACGACGCCGCCGTCGGGCTTGGCGTGCGCGGCGACGGGTCGGTGTGTGAGCGAGGCGGGGTGCTGGACGAGCGAGTCGACGCCGCCGAGCGAGACCGCATGGGTCACCAGCCGGCACGCCTCGGTGAAGCGGCAGGCCGCGTCGTACCCGCCCGCGAGCTCGATGGCGATGATCGAGCCGGCACCGGCGAGCTGACGGCCGAGGAGGCCCTGCGGGTCCTGACCGGGCAGGCCGGGGTAGCGGACCCGGGCGACGGCCGGGTGCGCCTGGAGGCGCCGGGCGAGCTCGCCGGCCGTCTCCTGCTGCGCGCGCACGCGGATCGGCAGGGTGCGGATGCCGCGGTGCAGGAGATAGGCGCCCATCGGGTGCAGGAGGCCGCCGGTCAGCGCGCGGACCCGCCTGAGTCGCTCGACCCACTCGATCGGGCCGGCGACGACGCCGCCCATCGCGTCCCCGTGGCCGCCCAGGTACTTCGTGGCGCTGTGCAGCACGAGGGTCGCGCCGTGCTCGAGCGGACGCTGCAGCACGGGGGTCGCGAAGGTGTTGTCGACGAGGAGCGGCACGCTGCCCGCGGCATCCGCCACCCGCCGGAGGTCGAGCAGTTCGAGCGTCGGGTTCGCCGGGGTCTCGACGATCACCAAGCCGGTGTCGGGACGGATGGCCGCGGCGATGCCGTCGACGTCGGTCCAGGTGACGCTCGTGCCGAGGAGCCCGCTCTCCAGGACGTGGTCGCTGCCGCCGTAGAGCGGGCGCACGGCGACGACGTGCGGGGTGCCGGCGCTCGTCGCGGCGATGAGCGTCGCGGCGAGCGCGGCCATGCCGCTCGCGAACGCGACCGAGCCGTCGGCGCCCTCGAGGTCGGCGAGCGCGGTCTCGAACCGGGCGACGCCGGGGTGCCAGAGGCGCTGGTACACCGCGGAGCGGCCCTCGGTGAGGCATCCGCCGGTCGCGAGCTCCTCGTAGGACATTCCGCCGTTCTCGACGTCGCCGAGCGGATTGGTCGTGGAAAGATCGATGGAGGGAACGTGGGAACCCGCCTCGTGCACCCCTTCCATTCCAGCGTGGACGGCACGGGTCTCGAGGTTCGACGACGGTGTCAGCATGCGAGCAGGCTACAGAATCTGTCACCATTTCGGGTGTCTTGCGAAGATGCTTGCGAATCAGCGAGAATCAGCGAAGAACATGCACGCTTGACCCGGAGGGCCTGGACCATGGCGCAGAAAGCGGAACTCGACCGGGTCGATCGGGCCCTCCTCACGGCCCTGTCGAAGAACGCGCGGGCCTCGGGCGCTGCGCTCGCCGCTGAGGTCGGCGTCGCGGAGTCCACGGTGTCGCTGCGACTCCGGCGCCTGCAGAGCCTCGGCACCGTGCGCGGGTACCGCGTCGACGTCGACCTCGTCTCGCTCGGCGTGTCGCTGCAGGCGCTCATCGCGATCCGGCTGGTCAAGCACGACCGCAGCGAGATCGACGCCTTCCGCAACGCGGTACCGCACCTGCCGGGCGTGATCGGCGTGTTCCACATGGCCGGCGCAGAGGACTACCTCCTCCACGTCGCGGCCCGCGACGCGGAGGAGCTGCGCGAGTTCGTGCTCGCCCACCTCACCGGACACCCGGCGGTCGCCCACACCGAGACGAACCTCATCTTCGAGCACGCCGAGGGCGACGGCTGGCAGAAGCTCGTCGGCTGAAGGACGCGCGCCCAGCCGGGCCGCGCTGGTTCGGCGATCCGAAATGCTGCCAATCCGGTCGCACGGCATGACGCCGCGACATCCGCGCCGATAGCCTTTCGGACGGCCCCACCGGGCCGACCTACGCGACGACGCAGGCGCCCGAGACCGCCGACGCACCGCGGCACGGGAGTCTGCGAACCGATGGAGCAGACACCACCATGACCGCCGACGACGCAGCGCGCGACCCCCACGTCGAGCCGCGGAGCACCGCAGCCGACCGCGATCGATGGCGGCGGTACCTCGCCGACGAACGCGCGGAGGCCGCCGTCTACCGGGAGCTCGCCGCGCGACGCGACGGCGAGGAACGCGAGATCCTGCTCGCGCTGGCCGCGGCCGAGGGACGCCACGAGGCGCACTGGCTCCGCCTGCTCGGCGGCGACGAGACCGGCGTCCCGCGGGCCGACATCCGCACCAGGATGCTCGGCGGCCTCGCACGCCGCTTCGGGTCCATCTTCGTGCTCGCGCTCGCGCAGCGCGCCGAGGCGCGGTCGCCGTACTCGACCGATCCGCACGCGACCGCCGCGATGGCCGCCGATGAGCGCATCCACGGCGAAGTCGTGCGCGGCCTCG
>NZ_SDPL01000400.1 GCF_004135055.1 Agromyces binzhouensis
CGTCGGGGCCGACGTGCAGGCGCACCCGCGTGCGCCAGTGGGCGCCCGACTCCCGGTCGACGCCGGGGGCGAGCCCGGGATCGACCTCCCGCACGTCGACCTCCCGGTCGACGCCGCCCATCCGCGCGAGGGCGTCGCGGAGCACGTCGGCCTTCAGCTCGCGCTGCCGTCGCATCACGATGTGCCCGAACTCGGCGCCGCCGACCCGGTCCTCGGGTGCGCGGTCGACGGATGCCTCCGCCCAGACGTGCTCACGGCGGTCGGGCGAGGCGTCGAGCACCTCGACCGTCTCGGCGCGCCAGAATCGGTCGCGCCCGGCATCCGTCACCTGGGCGCGCACGCGCTCGCCCGGGATCGCGTCGGCGACGAAGACGACCCGTCCCTCGTGGTGGGCGACGGCGACGCCGCCATGGGCGATCCGCTCCACGTCGAGCTCGAGCAGGGGCCCGGGCTCGGCCGGACGTGCCGGGGCGGGTCGACGAGCGCCCGCCGGGCGGGTGCCGCGAGCGGGGCGGCGACGCGAGTTGGCCATCGTCCGAGCATCGCACATCGACCCGCATGCGGGCCGGGAGCGGCACCGGCAGGATGGAGGCATGCGCCTGTACCTCGCGTCGACCTCGCCCGCACGCCGCCAGCTGCTCCGCCAGGCCGGGATCGAGCCGCTCCTGCTGGCCCCCGGGGTCGACGAGGAGGCGGCCGTCGCGGACCACGAGGCCGAGCACGGTCCGCTGGCCCCGCAGGAGCTCGTGCAGCTGCTCGCGCAGCGGAAGGCGGAGGCGATCATCGGGCGCGACGTCGACGGGGCGCCCATCGACGGCCTGATCCTCGGCGGCGACTCCGCGTTCCTCGTCGACGGCGTGCTGCACGGCAAGCCGCACCGTCCCGACGTGGCACGCGAGCGGTGGGCCGGGCAGAACGGGCGCTCGGGGGTCCTCTGGTCGGGCCACTGGGTGATCGACCACCGCGGCGGCGCGGTGCGCGGTGCGGTCGGTCGTCCCGCGTCGGCCGTGGTCGAGTTCGCCCGGCTCGACGACGCGGAGATCGACGCGTACATCGCCACCGGCGAGCCGCTCGCGGTCGCCGGAGCGTTCACCGTGGACAGCCTCGGCGGCCCGTTCATCCGCTCCGTCGACGGCGACCCGTCGACGGTCGTGGGACTCTCGCTGTCGACGCTGCGCGACCTCGTCCGAGAGCTCGGCGTCGCGTGGATCGACCTCTGGGACCTCGGCACGAACTGATCCCCGCGCCGCGTGGCGCGGGGTCGTGAGCGGTCCGTGGCATCCGCTCGTTGTCGCTCACCGAAACAGCTGCAGGCCTTTTTTGTGGGCACCACCCAAAGGCGGCTGGGAATCCGCCAATAGGCTTGGTCATCATGCGTCGCATCACCAAGGTCCTCATCGCCAACCGCGGCGAGATCGCCGTCCGCGTCATCCGCGCCGCCCGCGACTCCGGGCTCGCCTCCGTCGCCGTCTACGCCGACCAGGACCGCGACGCGCGCCACGTCAGGCTCGCCGACGAGGCCTACGCCCTCGACGGCTCGACCAGCGCCGAGACCTACCTGGTCATCGACAAGCTGCTGTCGATCGCGCGCCGCTCCGGCGCCGACGCCGTGCACCCCGGGTACGGCTTCCTCGCCGAGAACTCCGACTTCGCCCGCGCGGTCATCGACGCCGGGCTCATCTGGATCGGACCGAGCCCCGAGGCCATCGAGCGTCTCGGCGACAAGGTCTCGGCCCGCCATGTCGCCGAGAAGGTCGGCGCGCCGCTCGCCCCCGGCACCCTCAACCCCGTCGCGGACGCCGCGGAGGTGCTCGAGTTCGTCGACGAGCACGGGCTGCCCGTCGCGATCAAGGCCGCGTTCGGCGGCGGTGGTCGCGGCCTCAAGGTCGCGCGCGAGCGCGCCGAGGTCGCGGAGCTCTTCGAGTCCGCGACCCGCGAGGCCGTCGCGGCGTTCGGCCGCGGCGAGTGCTTCGTCGAGAAGTACCTCGACAAGCCCCGCCACGTCGAGACCCAGTGCCTCGCCGACGAGCACGGCAACGTCGTCGTCGTCTCCACGCGCGACTGCTCGCTGCAGCGCCGCCACCAGAAGCTCGTCGAGGAGGCGCCCGCTCCGTTCCTCACCGAGGAGCAGAACCGCCTGCTCTACGAGTCGTCGAAGGCGATCCTCAAGGAGGTCGGCTACGTCGGGGCGGGAACGTGCGAGTTCCTGATCGGCCAGGACGGCACGGTCTCGTTCCTCGAGGTGAACACGCGCCTGCAGGTCGAGCACCCCGTCTCCGAGGAGGTCACCGGCCTCGACCTCGTGCGCGAGCAGTTCCGCCTCGCCGAGGGCGGCGTGCTCGACTACCCCGACCCCGTCACCACCGGGCACTCGTTCGAGTTCCGCATCAACGGCGAGGACCCCGGCCGCAACTTCCTGCCCGCGCCGGGCCCCATCCACCAGCTCCGCTTCCCGGGCGGCCCCGGCGTGCGCGTCGACTCCGGCGTCACGAGCGGTGACGAGATCTCGGGCGCGTTCGACTCCCTCCTCGCCAAGCTCATCGTGACCGGCGCCACCCGGAAGGACGCGCTCGAGCGCGCCCGCCGCGCGCTCGACGAGTTCGACGTCGCCGGCCTGCCGACCGTGCTCCCCTTCCACCGCGACATCGTCCGCAACGCCGCCTTCGCCCCGGAGGGCGACGAGCCGTTCTCGGTCTACACGCGCTGGATCGAGACCGAGTACGACAACCAGCTCGAGCCGTGGACGGGCGAGCTGGCGGAGACCAAGGGACCCGCCGCCCGGACGAGCCTCGTCGTCGAGGTCGACGGCCGCCGCATCGAGGTGTCGCTGCCGAAGCGCCTCGCGGGCGCGCCGTCGACGAACGGCTCGCGCGGTCCCGCACCGCGCCGCCGCGCCA
>NZ_SDPL01000401.1 GCF_004135055.1 Agromyces binzhouensis
CGGCGACGCGGAGGAGCCCGACGCGCCGCCGCTGCCGGACGCCGAGTGGCTGGTGCGGCATGCGATGCCCTGGGCGGGTCGACGACTCCTCGGCCGGACGGCCGGGGACGGGCGCGTCGCGAAGCACGACGCGATCGTCCACCTCCGGGGGCGCAACGACGAGCGCGAGCGACGCGGGATCCGCGCGTGATCGGCCGTGCCGCGGCATCCGCTCGCCCGTGCCGCGGGGCGCCCCGCTAGGTCGCGACACGCCGGGCTGGTAGGCTCGGCGAGGATGCCCACGCGGCACCCGCTCAATTCAACACGAGCTCGCACCCTCCCACGGGTGCTTCGGAGCAGGCCGGCAGGAAGCTGGTCCCCTGTGGTGGCTTACCAATCGAGAGCTTGGTGGACTTCTACTGGTGGCCAGCGCTGGTGAGTCATCGACGCGCTGAGATCTGCCTGTTCCCTGCTCCTTGTTCACCTCGCGCGCCACACGGGCGTGCGAGCCGAAACAAAGGAGAGAGACCTCTTGGAAGGTCCTGAAATCACGTTCGCCGAGACGATCATCGACAATGGTCGATTCGGCACCCGCACTGTCCGGTTCGAGACCGGTCGCCTCGCGCAGCAGGCGCAGGGCTCCGCGGCCGCGTACATCGACGACGAGACCATGCTGCTCTCGGCCACCTCGGTGTCGAAGCAGCCGAAGGAGCACTTCGACTTCTTCCCGCTCACGATCGACGTCGAGGAGCGCATGTACGCCGCGGGCCGGATCCCCGGCTCGTTCTTCCGCCGCGAGGGCCGCCCCTCGACCGAGGCGATCCTCACGTGCCGCCTGATCGACCGCCCCCTGCGTCCCTCGTTCGTCGAGGGCCTCCGCAACGAGGTCCAGGTCGTCGTCACGGTGCTCGCGATCGAGCCCGACGAGCTCTACGACGTGCTCGCCATCAACGCCGCGTCGCTCTCGACGCAGCTGTCCGGCCTGCCGTTCTCCGGCCCGGTCGGCGGCGTGCGCGTCGCGCTCATCGACGGCCAGTGGGTCGCGTTCCCGAAGCACTCGCAGCTCGAGGACGCGGTCTTCAGCATGGTCGTCGCCGGCCGTGTCGTGACCGAGGGCGACGGCTCGCAGGACGTCGCGATCATGATGATCGAGGCCGAGGCCACCGACAACGCCTGGAACCTCATCAAGGCCGGCGCCGTGAAGCCCGACGAGGGCGTCATCGCGCAGGGCATCGAGGCGTCGAAGCCGTTCATCAAGCAGCTCGTCGAGGCCCAGCAGTCGGTCGCGAAGACCGCCGCGAAGCCCACCGCCGACTACCCGACGTTCCCGCCCTACCAGAGCGAGACCTACGACGCCGTCGCCGCGCTCGCGCACGACGAGCTCAAGGGCATCTACCAGATCGCCGGCAAGGTCGAGCGCCAGGACGCCGACGACGCGCTGAAGGCGCGCGTCAAGGAGGCCATCGCCGCCAAGGTCGAGGCGGGCGAGCTGCCCGAGTCGGCCAACGGCGAGGTGTCGGCCGCCTACAAGTCGGTCACCAAGCTCGTCGTCCGCTCGCGGGTGCTCGCCGACGGCGTGCGCATCGACGGTCGCGGGCTGGCCGACATCCGCCCGCTCGACGCCGAGGTGCAGGTCATCCCGCGCGTGCACGGTTCGGCCATCTTCCAGCGCGGCGAGACCCAGATCCTGGGCGTCACCACGCTGAACATGCTCAAGCTCGAGCAGCAGATCGACTCGCTGAGCCCGGTCACCAAGAAGCGCTACATGCACAACTACAACTTCCCGCCCTACTCGACGGGTGAGACGGGTCGTGTGGGTTCGCCCAAGCGCCGCGAGATCGGCCACGGCGCGCTCGCCGAGCGTGCGCTCGTGCCCGTGCTGCCGACGCGCGAGGAGTTCCCGTACGCCATCCGCCAGGTCTCCGAGGCGCTCGGCTCGAACGGGTCGACCTCGATGGGCTCGGTCTGCGCCTCGACCCTGTCGCTGCTCAACGCCGGTGTGCCGCTGCGCGCCCCGGTCGCCGGCATCGCGATGGGACTCATCTCCGACACGGTCGACGGCGAGACCCGCTACGCGGCCCTCACCGACATCCTCGGTGCGGAGGACGCGCTCGGCGACATGGACTTCAAGGTCGCGGGCACGTCGGAGTTCGTCACGGCGATCCAGCTCGACACGAAGCTCGACGGCATCCCCGCCTCGGTGCTCGCGGGTGCGCTGACCCAGGCCAAGGAGGCGCGCACCACGATCCTGCAGGTGCTGAACGCCGCCATCGACGGCCCTGACGAGATGGCGCCCACCGCGCCGCGCGTCATCAGCGTGCAGATCCCGGTCGACAAGATCGGCGAGCTGATCGGCCCGAAGGGCAAGACGATCAACGGCATCCAGGACGAGACCGGTGCCGACATCTCGATCGAGGAGGACGGCACCGTCTACATCGGCGCGACCGACGGCCCTTCGGCCGAGGCCGCTCGTGCCGCCGTGAACGCGATCGCCAACCCGACCAACCCCGAGGTCGGCGAGCAGTTCCTCGGCACCGTCGTGAAGATCGCCGCCTTCGGCGCCTTCATCTCGCTGCTGCCCGGCAAGGACGGCCTGCTGCACATCTCCGAGGTGCGCAAGCTGGCCGGCGGCAAGCGCGTCGAGAACGTCGACGACGTACTCGGCGTCGGGCAGAAGATCCTCGTCGAGATCACCAAGATCGACGACCGCGGCAAGCTCTCGCTCGCGCCGGTCATCGCGGAGGAGGCCGACACCAACGGCCGTGCCGCGACCGGCGAGCACGCCGAGGCTCCCGCCGAGGGCGTCGACGCGTAAGCGCAGGTCCCGCCACCGGATGCCCGTCCCGATTCGTCGGGGCGGGCATCCGTCGTCCGGGGCCCGGCGACGGGCACGCCGCGCGTCCGGCCCGCAGGC
>NZ_SDPL01000402.1 GCF_004135055.1 Agromyces binzhouensis
GGAGGCGGCCGCGGCGCTGCGCGAGGCGTCGCGCGCGGCGTTCGCCGCACTCGCCGACGGCCGCCTCAGGCCCGAGCTGGATGCCGCCGGCGACTACGTGTTCACGGCCGACGAACCCGATCGGGCGCCTGAGTCCTCTACAACGTTGTAGGGTGTGCGACACGAGGGAGGCGGGATGGCAGCGACACTGCACGACGTGGCCAGGCTCGCGGGGGTGTCGATCAAGACGGTCTCGAACGTCATCAACGACTACCCGCACATCCGGCCGGCGACGCGCGAGCGCGTCGAGCGGGCGATCGCCGAACTCGGCTACACGCCGAACCTGACCGCGAGGAACCTGCGCTCGGGCCGCACCGGCGCCATCGCGCTGGCGGTGCCCGACCTCGGACTGAGCTACTTCGCCGAGCTCGCGGCATCCGTCATCGAGGCTGCCGAGGCCGCGGGCGTCGTCGTGCTCGTCGAGCAGACCGGCGGCGACCGCGAGCGCGAGCTCGAACTGCTCCGCAGCCCGCGGATCAAGCTCACCGACGGGCTGATCTTCAGCGCGCTCGGCATGGGGCAGGAGGATGCCGCGGCCCTGGACGTGCCGTACCCGCTGGTGCTGCTCGGCGAGCGGATCTTCGACGGCCCGACCGACCACGTGACCATGCGCAACGTCGAGGCGGCTCGGGCGGCCACGGAGTACCTGCTGGCGTCGGGGCGCCGACGCATCGCGGTCCTCGGGGCGCATGCGGATTCGGAGGTCGGCTCGGCGGGCCTGCGCCTGCGCGGGTACCGGGAGGCGCTCGAGGCCGCCGGTGCCCCGTTCGACGAGACGATCGTCGTGCCGGCCACCCTGTGGCATCGCGCGGACGGCGCGCGCGCGATGCGCGAACTCCTCGGGCGCGAGCGCCCCTTCGACGCGGTGTTCGGGCTCAACGACACGCTCGCGCTCGGTGCGATGCGCGTGCTCCAGGAGGCCGGCCTGCGCGTTCCCGAGCAGGTGTCGGTCATGGGCTTCGACGACCTCGAGGAGGCGGAGTACGCCATCCCGTCGCTGACGACGGTCGATCCCGGCCGCGGATGGATCGCGCAGACCGCCGTTGGCGCACTTGTCGATCGGATCGCCCGACCCGGCGGCGCCCCGCAGACGCGGCTCGCGGAGTTCCGGATCGTCGAGCGCGAGTCGGCGCCGGCGCGAGTCGGTGCGACGGTCGCCGGAGGACCCCCGCCCTCGTCGCCCGCTTGACAGGTCGCGACCCGTCGCGCACCATGTTCTACAACGTTTACCTCCAACGTTGTAGAGGACATGGGAGAAGGATGCCCGACGCACGCCTGACGATCGATCCGCACTTCACCGTCGGCGCCATCCGCCGCACCGTCTTCGGCGGCTTCGTCGAGCACCTCGGCCGGCACGTCTACGACGGCATCCACGAGCCCGGTCACCCGACCGCAGACGCCGAGGGCTTCCGGCAGGACGTGATCGAACTCGTCACGGAGCTCGGCGTCTCGACCATCCGCTACCCGGGGGGCAACTTCGTGTCCGGGTTCCGCTGGGAGGACTCGGTCGGTCCGCGTGAGCGGCGTCCGCGCCGGCTCGACCTCGCCTGGCACTCGACCGAGACGAACGAGGTCGGACTGCACGAGTTCGCCGACTGGCTCGAGAAGGTCGGCAGCGAGCTCATGCTGGCCGTGAACCTCGGCACGCGCGGCACGCTCGAGGCACTCGACCTGCTGGAGTACGCGAACATCGCCGGCGGCACGACCCTGTCGCAGCAGCGCATCGAGAACGGCCGCACCGACGCGTTCGGCGTGAAGATGTGGTGCCTCGGCAACGAGATGGACGGGCCGTGGCAGCTCGGCCACCGCTCCGCCGACGACTACGGCAAGCTCGCCTCGCAGACCGCGAAGGCCATGCGGCAGCTCGACCCGTCGGTCGAACTGGTGGTGTGCGGATCGTCGGGTGCGAGCATGCCGACGTTCGGCGAGTGGGAGCGGGTCGTGCTCACGCACACCTACGACGACGTCGACTACATCTCGTGCCACGCCTACTACGAGGAGAAGGACGGCGACCTCGGCTCGTTCCTCGCTTCCGCGGTCGACATGGACGGCTTCATCGAGACCGTCGTGGCCACGGCCGACCACGTGAAGGCCGTGGTCGGGAGCTCGAAGACCGTGAACATCTCGTTCGACGAGTGGAACGTCTGGTACCTCTCGCGGTTCGAGGGTGTCGAGAAGATCGAGGGCATCGACAACTGGCCGGTCGCGCCGCGCCTGCTGGAGGACGTCTACTCCGTCGCCGACGCCGTCGTGTTCGGCAACCTCATGATCTCGCTGCTCAAGCACGCCGACCGTGTCACGAGCGCCTCGCTCGCCCAGCTCGTCAACGTGATCGCGCCGATCATGACGGAGCCCGGCGGCCCGGCGTGGCGGCAGACCACCTTCTTCCCGTTCTCGATCACGTCGCGACTGGCTCGGGGCGAGGCGCTGGAGCTCAAGCTCGACACGCCGACCTATCGGACCGCGACCTACGGCGAGGTGCCGCTCGTCGACGCGGTCGCGACGCACGACGCCGTGGCGGGCCGCAGCGCCGTGTTCCTCGTCAACCGGAGCACGGACGAGCCCGTCGAACTCACCATCGACCTGGCGAGCCTCGGCGAGGTGTCGATCCTCGAGACCCACACGCTCGCGGACGACGACGTGTACGCGAAGAACACGCTCGACGACCCGGAGCGCGTGGCGCCCGCACCGAACGGGACGGCGTCGATCGCGAGCGGAGAGCTCACGATCACGCTCCCACCGGTGTCGTGGACCGCCATCGCGCTCGGCTGACGTCGCGGCCGCCCGGCCGCCCGGCCGCGCGGCCGCCC
>NZ_SDPL01000403.1 GCF_004135055.1 Agromyces binzhouensis
CGTGACGCTCGCGGTGTGCCCGGCCATCACGAGCGCCGGGCGCGCGGCGACCCGAGCGCCGTCGGACCCAGCGCCGAGCAGCACGTCGAGCCCCCGGCAGGCGGCCATGGCGAACGGGCCGAGCACGTTCCGCTTGGCCGAGAGGTCGTACGCCCAGATGGAGCCGGCGAGCGGGAGGGCGACGGCGAGGGAGGACCGGCCGCCGGTGAGCCAGGCGACCGCGATCCCCGCGGTCGTCAGTGCGCCGGCCGTGGCGAGGGCAGCGCGCCGCGTCACCCGGCCGGAGGGGATGGGCCGCTCGGGCCGCTCGACCCGGTCGAGTTCCGCGTCGGCCGCGTCGTTCAGCGCCATCCCGCCCCAGTAGAGCAGCACCGAGGCGACGGGGAGTCCGAGCCGGGGCAGGATGCCCCGACGACCGGTCGCGGCCATGCCCGCGGTCGCGTCGCCGAGGACCGTCAGGCCGGCGGGCGCGCGGACCAGCTGCAGGAACGTGGGTGCGTCCACGTCACGCCACCTGCGCCGCGGACCTCCGGACCGCCGTCCGGAGCGCCCACGAGACCAGCTCGTCGGCCTGGCGGGCGAACGCGTGCTCGTCGCTCCCCCACGGGTCCTTGAAGAAGTAGCCGAGCTCGGCGACGGGGCCGGTGACCCCGGCGCCGTCGGCCAGGGAGAGCAGTCGTGCGAGGTCGATCACAAGCGGCGCCGCGAGCGTCGAGTCGTACGCGCTCCAGGTGGTCTGCAGCGTGATCCGGGTGTCGAGGAAGCCCTCGGCGTGCACGTGGTCCCACGCCGTCTTGAGGTCGCCGAGGTCGGGCACGTTGTCGATGTGCAGCGGCGTCACGACGTCGTCGCCGAGCAGGTCGTGCAGGCCGCGGTTCTTCGAGGCGAGCTTGGACTGCACTGCGGCGGGATCGGCGAGCGTCGCTCCGTCGCCGCCGCCGAGGAGGTTCGCGCCGGCCCACGAGAGCACGCGCATCCCACGCGATGCGAACATGGGCGCGAGGACCGTGCGGAGCAGCGTCTCACCGGTCTTGCCGTCCTGGCCGGCGATCGGCACGGCGGATTCCGCGGCGAGGTCGCGCAGCGCCGGGACGCCGAGCGAGAGCGACGGCGTGAAGCACGCGTAGGGCGCGCCGGCGACGGCGACGGCCGCGATGGCCGAGAGCGTGCTGGAGGGCAGCGGCTCGGATGCCGGGTCGTCGAGCGCGGCGTCGAGCGCGGCGCGGGCGTGGAATTCGGGTCGATCGGCGGGGAGCGGTTCGGTCGAGGCGACGTCGATGACCACGACCCGGGCCAGGCCGTGGCGGTCGCGGAAGTCGCGGATGTCGGCGGCGCGGAGCTCGATCTCCTCGCGCTGGGTGCCGCGCGGGGTGCGGGCGAGCAGGCGGATGTCGGCGTCGACGGCGTCGAGCCGGGCGCCGACGGCGTCGACGATCCGTGAGGGCAGCATTCCGCCGGCGGCGAGCGAGCGTGCGCGCTCGGCGAGCGGGGTGTCGTCGACGTCGTGGCCGCCGACCACCAGGTCGCCGAACGCCGGGAGCGCGACGCCGTCGAACTCGGGCCCCGAGGTCGTGAGCCCCACCGGCGCCACGAGCTCGTCGGCGAGGGCGGCGAGGCCCACGGTCGCGGTGGTCGCGACGCTCCCTCGAGCGCCCACGAACCAGATCCCGGTCCGTCCTTCGTTCATCGTCGAACTCCATTCCCTGTGCACCGTTGCGCGTGGGCGCCGTGGCCCCGATCTCGAAGCTAGCCGAGCTTGAATCCTCGGTCAATCAGAAGTTGCGCTGCTCCTGCGATAACCCGCTCATGTTCAGTTGAAAGTCAGGCCGAACGGCCGGGCACGCTCCTGGCGAGCACCCCGAGGTACGCCTCGAGCTCGGCCGGAAGCCCGGCACCCTCGAGCGCCGCCACCGCATCGGCCGCCCGACGCACGATGCAGGCGCGATGCCGCTCGAGCGCGCCGCTGTCGCGCATGACGGCTCGCACGCGCTCGACGCCCGCGTCGGACAGGTCGGCACGACCGACGTCGCGGTCGAGGCTCGCCCGCTGCTGCTCCGACGAACCGGCGTAGGCGAGCTGGAGCAGGAAGGTGCGCTTGCCCGAGCGGATGTCGGAGCTGGTCGACTTGCCGGTCCGCTCCGGATCCCCGAAGACCGCGAGCTCGTCGTCCATGAACTGGTACGCGACCCCGAGGTGGCGTCCGAACTCCCCGAGCGCGGCGAGCGCCGCGGCATCCGCTCGCCCCGACGCGAGGGCGCCGAGCCGGAGCGGCAGGACGACGCTGTAGCCCGAGGTCTTCAGTTCGGCCGTGCGGGCGGGTCGAGCCGCCTCGACCGGGAGGCCCTCCCCGCTGACGTCCATCAGCTCGCCCGAGACCGCCTGCCCGAGCGCGGTGACGACCTCCAGCACGAGCGAGACCCGGATCCCGTCGGGCACGGGAGCGCGGGCGAGAACCCCGATGCACTCCCCGATCGCGAGGTCGCCGGCGAGGACGGCGGCCGATGCCGCACGGTGCTCGGCCGTCGATGCCGCGCCGATCGATCGCAGCGTCTCCCGGGTGACGCCGAACAGGTTGGGGCGACCGTGACGGCGATCGTCGCCGTCGATCAGGTCGTCGTGGACGCAGAGCCCCAGGTGCAGCAGCTGCACGGCCGCGGACAGCCCGTCGCAGGCCCCGGCGTCCCTGCCGCCCATGCCGAGGTAGGCCGCCGCGGCCAGCCTCGAGCGGAGGTACTTGCCCCCGCCCTGCGCGGCGAGCCCGTCGATGAGCTCCCGCAGTTCGGGCTGGTCGTCGGCTTGGGCGACGAGGGCGGCCCATGCGGCCGCCGTCGCGGCCG
>NZ_SDPL01000404.1 GCF_004135055.1 Agromyces binzhouensis
CGTCGCGTCCGTGCGCCGCACCGCCGCTTCCACCTGCCGCAGTTCGCACGGTGATCCCGATCACCCGCGGCGGCGGGGCGCACGCAGCAGCGGACGCCGCCGGATCCGCGGACGCCGCGTCACGGCGTCGGCCCGATGGGGCCGGCGCCGTTGTCGTGGGCGCGTGGGACGATATGGGTGTGACCAGCTCTTCGTCGAGCCCCACGATGATCGCCCGCGACGCCGAGCTCGAGTGGCTCAACGGCCTCCTCGATGCCGTGCGCGCCGGCACGCCCGCGACCGCCGTGATCGGCGGCGAGGCGGGCATCGGCAAGTCCCGGCTCGTGTCCGAGTTCATGTCGGGGCTCGGGGCCGACGTGCGTCTCATCGTCGGCCAGTGCGTCGACCTCGGCGACGTCGCGGCGCCCTATGCGCCGGTGAAGGGCGCGCTCCGGCAGCTCGTCGCCCAGGTCGGCGCGGAGCGCGCGCTCGAGGCCGTCGGTCCGGGTCGGGCAGCGCTCATCGCGCTGCTGCCCGAGCTGGCGGCATCCGACGCCCCGTCGATCGGCGAGGTCGTGATCACGCCGGGCGGAGCCGGGAGCGGCCAGCTGCACGAGGCCGTCGCGGTGCTGCTCGAGACCCTCTCACGCGACCTGCCGATCGTCCTCGTCATCGAGGACCTCCACTGGGTGGATGCCGCGACGCTCGCGCTGCTGCGGTTCCTGCTGCGCTCGCTCGGCTCGAGTCGCCTCCTCGTGGTCCTGACCTACCGCAGCGACGACGTCACGCGCGGCCACCCGCTCCGCGGGTTCCTGTCCGAGATCGAGCGCGACCGCTGGGTCGAGCGACGCGAGCTCGGCCGCCTGAACGAGACCGAGGTCCGCGCGCTCGTGGGCACCCTCATCGTCGACGAGGCCCCGAGCGACCGCGTGCTCGAGACGGTCTTCCGCCGCAGCGACGGCGTCCCCTTCTTCGTCGAGGAGCTCGTGGGCATCGACGGATGCCGCGACGAGGGCTTCGTGCCCGGGACGCTCCGCGACCTGCTGCTCGCCCGCTACGAGCGGCTCACCGACGACACCCAGGAGCTGCTGCGGCTGCTCTCGACCGGCGGAGTGCGGGTGCCGCACGCCCTGCTCGCCGCGGTGTACCGGGGCGGCGACGAGGAGCTCGAGGCGGCCGCCCGCGAGGCCGTCACCTACGGCGTCCTCGTCATCGACGGCGACGACTACGCCTTCCGCCACGCCCTCGTCCGCGAGGCGATCCTCGCCGACCTGCTCCCGGGCGAGCGCGCCCGGTTCCACGCACGGTACGCCGAGGCGTACGAGGCGCAGGCCGTGGCCGCCGCGGGCGGGCGTCGCCTCGCCGCAGAGATCTCGTACCACTGGCTGGGGGCCCGCGATCCCGTGCGAGCCTTCCCCGCGACGATCCAGGCCATGCGCGAGGCCCGCGCCGCGGTCGCCTATGCGACCTCCGCGCAGCTCGGCGAGCGCGCCCTCGAGCTGTGGGAGACGGTGCCCGACGCCGAGCGGATCGCGGGGATGACCAAGCTCGAGCTGATGGGCCGCACCGCCTCGCAGCTCCGGCACGCCGGCGAGGGCGAGCGCAGCCTCGCGCTCGTGAAGCTGGCGCTCGCCGAGTGCCCGCGGAGCGACCCGCAGTACCCCAGGCTGCTTCGGGACAAGGCGCTCTACCAGGCCAACATGGGCCGCGGCGGCTCGATCGCCATGCTCGAGGAGGCGCTCGCCGCGATCCCCCACGAGGGCGCCGACGAGGTCCGGGCCACGGTGATGACCGGGCTCGCCGGCCGGCTCATGATCGAGGCGCGCATCGACGAGTCCGTCGAGATGGCCGACGCCGCGCACGAGCTCGCGAGCGCCATCGGCTCCGCACGCTACGCCTCGGTCGCGATGAACATCAGCGCGGTCAGCCGCGCCTCGCGCGGCGAAGTCGACCGGGCGCTCGTCGACATCGAGCGGGCGCGCGAGCTCGCACACGGAGACGGCGCCGCGCTGCTCCGGTACTGGGTGAACGCGTCCGACCTCCGCTACCTCGTCGGCGACTTCCCCGAGGCCGTCAGGCTCGCCGAGGAGGGGCTCGCCCGCGCGCGGGCGCAGGGCGTCGAGCGCAGTTCGGGCGTGATCCTCGCCTCGAACGCGGTCGACCCGCTGTTCGCGCTCGGCGAGTGGGAGCGCGCCGACGCGCTCATCGAGCGCGCGCTCGCGCTCGACCCGCCCGGGCCGGTCCGAACCTACCTCGAGCGGGCGAAGCTCTGGGCGCTGGTCTGGCGAGGCGACGCCGAACGCGCTGCGGAGACCTTCCGCCGGCTCCGACCGGCGATGGCGCCCGTGATGCAGGTCGAGATGCAGACCCGACTCGCCGTCGGGCGCGTCGCGGTCGAGATCGGGCTCGCCGTCGGCGACCTGTCGCAGGCGTGGCGCGACGGGCGAGGGGTGCTGCACGAGCAGGTGCTGCCGCTCGCCGGCTACGCCGAGCCCATGCTCTGGGCGCTCGCGCGGGTGATCGCCGCGGTGCGCGTCGACCCGGCGCGGGTCTCCGAGGCCGAGACCGCCGAGATCCTGGGTGCGGAGTCCGACGTGCGAGCGCTGATGGCGCGGCTGTCGTTCTGGCCGACGCATCCGATCTGGAAGGCGTTCGTCGACGCCGAGCTGTCCCCGACGGACGCCGCGTGGCGGGAGGCCGCCGAGCGCGCCACGGCCGAGACGGCCCCGCGGTTCCTCAGGCCGTACGCCCTGCTCCGGCTGGGCGAGGCGCTCCTCGAGGCGGGCGATCGCCAGGGCGCGCGCGACACGCTCCAGGAGGCGTTCGACGGCGCGGTCGTCGGCGGCGTCACGGCCGT
>NZ_SDPL01000405.1 GCF_004135055.1 Agromyces binzhouensis
CTGGCGGTCGGGCACCGGTCCGCCGCCGGCCGGCAGCGGCAGCGTGACGGGCGCGCCGAGTGCCCCGGCGCCGTCGACCGGGACGGCCGTGATCGACCCGGAGGTGTAGTTCGCCACGAGCACGACGCCGAGGTGCATCGCCGCGACGACGTGGCACGGGTCCGCCTCGCCGTGCTCGACGACGTCGACCGGCGTGATCGCGTCGCCGTCGAGCCGGAAGCTCGCGACCGAGCCGGAGGCGGCCTCGAACACGGCGAACACCAGCTCGCCGGATCGTGCGACGAACGACGGGTTCGAGGCCGCCGCCGACGTCACGATCCGCCATCGCCCGTCGGGCGAGCGCTCCGCGAGGTGCACCGAGGGCGCCGGTCCGTCGGGCGTGTACGACCCGAGGAGGAATCGCCGGGTGCGGGGCTCCATGCGCTCGGACATGGTTCAGACCCTAGTCGGCTCCCGATCCGTCGCCTGCTCGGCCGCCGCGGCGACCGGTCGCGCGACCGGCACGAGACGCGTGAGCTGGGTGACGTGCTTCGGCTCGAGCTCGTCGAGGGTCGCGACCTCGAGGAGCTTCATCGTGCGGACGATCTCGTTCCGCAGGATCTCGATGGCCCTGTCGACGCCCCGGCGACCGCCGGCCATCAGGCCGTAGAGGTACGCGCGGCCGACGAGCGTGAAGCGCGCCCCGAGCGCGATCGAGGCGACGATGTCGGCGCCCGACATGATGCCCGTGTCGAGGTGCACCTCCATGTCGCCGCCGACCTCGCGGACGACGTCGGGCAGCAGCAGGAACGGCACGGGCGCCCGGTCGAGCTGGCGGCCGCCGTGGTTGGAGAGCACGATGCCGTCGACGCCGCGGTCGGCGAGGAGCTTGGCGTCCTCGACGGTCTGCACGCCCTTGACGACGATCTTCCCCGGCCAGATCCCCCGGATCACGTCGAGGTCGTCGAACGAGATCGTCGGGTCCATCGCCGAGTCGAGGAGCTCGCCGACGGTGCCGCCGGTGGACGACAGCGAGGCGAACTCGAGCTTGGGGGTCGTGAGGAAGTTGATCCACCACGCCGGTCGGGGGATCGCGTTGACGACCGTGCCGAGCGTGAGCTGCGGCGGGATCGAGAAGCCGTTGCGCTTGTCGCGCAGTCGCGCGCCCGCGACGGGCGTGTCGACCGTGAAGAACAGGGTGTCGAAGCCGGCCGCGGCGGCGCGTTCGGCGAGGCCGTAGGAGATCTCGCGCTGCTTCATCACGTAGAGCTGGAACCAGTTGCGGCCGTTCGGGTTCGCGGCCTTGACGCCCTCGATCGAGGTCGTGCCGAGCGTCGACAGCGTGAAGGGGATGCCCGCTGCGCCGGCCGCACCCGCACCCGCCTCCTCGCCCTCGGTCTGCATCATGCGCGTGAAGCCCGTCGGCGCGATGCCGAACGGCAGGGCGCTCGGGCCGCCGAGCACCTCGCGGCTCGTGTCGACCTCGGGCACGTTCCGGAGGATCGAGGGATGGAACTCGATGTCGAGGAACGCCTGTCGCGCCCTGGCGAGCGAGATCTCGGCTTCGGCCGACCCCTCGGTGTAGTCGAACGGCGCCTTCGGCGTGCGGCGCTGGGCGATCGCTCGCAGGTCGGCGATCGTGAGCGCCTTCTCGAGGCGACGGTCGGTCGGGTTCAGGGTCGGCGTCTTGAACCTCATGAGCTCGGCGAGCTCGCGGGGGTTCGGCAACTGGCGCTGGACCATGCTGGTGCTCTCTTCCTACGGGAGTCGGGGGTCGGGCGAGATCTCGGCGTAGTAGCCCGAGATGTGGTCGTGGATCCGGGTGCGTGCGGCCGTGGCGTCCGCTGCCCGGATCGCGTCGAGCACGCCGCGGTGCTCGGCGCGAAGTCGCGCCGACGTGCCTGCCCAGTCGGCGATGCGCGCGTGCCCGGCGAGGGCGTAGCCCTCGATGCCGCTGCGCAGTCCGGCCATCGTCGCGGTGACGACCTGGTTGCCGGATGCCTCGGCGAGGGCGAGGTGGAAGGCGGCGTCGAGCGCGAGGAACTCGGCCGGGTCGAGGCCGGTGTCGTCCATGGCGTCGAGCAGTCGCTCGGCGGCGCCGAGGTCGGGTGCGGTCGCCGCGGCCAGGTCGCCGGCGACGTGCGCCTCGAGGAGCAGGCGAGTGGCGACGATGTCGTCGACGGGGAAGCCGTTCGCCGCGACCTGGAGTCGCATGAGCGCGCTCATGCCGCCGCCGGGCGTGGCGATGATGATCGCACCGGCGGTGGGCCCCGATCCCGCGTGGGTGCGGATGAGGCCGAGCACCTCGAGCACGCGAAGCGCCTCGCGCACGCTCGACCGGCCGACGCCGAGGTCGGTCGCGAGTTGGCGCTCGCCCGGCAGGCGGTCGCCGGGGGCGAGGTCGCCGTCGAGCAGCTTGCGCTCGAGGTGCTCGAGCACGGCCTGCCAGGCGCGCGGCTCGATCGATCGAGCCGATGCGTCGTCGCCCATGCCGTCTCCTCGCGCGCGCCCGGGCGGTGCCGCCGCGCCGGGCCTGTGGTCAGACCACAGGGTACCAGATGTGGTCAGACCACATATCGTGGGGCCTTTGGTCACTGGTCGAGGACGGAGATGTGCGCGACGCTTGGGGCATGAGCGGATACGCCGACCCGGAACGACCGCAGGAGCGACTGAGCGACGCCGAGCGCGAGGAGGCCGTCGGGCACCTCATGACGGCGCAGACCGAGGGTCGCCTGACCACGGCCGAGCTCGCGGACCGGTCCGCATCGGCGCGCGCCGCCGTGACGCGCGGCGACCTCGCGCCGCTGTTCGCCGACCTCCCGGCGGCCGCA
>NZ_SDPL01000406.1 GCF_004135055.1 Agromyces binzhouensis
TCGGCCTGCGGCGCGGGCGCCGAGGCGCAGCCGGTCAGGGCGAGGGCGACGGCGGTCGCGGTGGCGGTGAGTGCGAGCGGGAGGCGCACGGATCCTCGTTTCGTCTCGGGTGGAACGGGCGCAGACAGCCTAGTCGGCGTCGGCGGGGTCGGTGGTGGGGTCCGCGCCGGTGTCGCCGCGCGAACTGCGCGCCGCGGCATCCGCCGCCCTGGCCCGCTTGCGGAGGACCTTGTCGCTGACGTTGCGTTCGCCGAGGGCGCCGGGCGTCCACGCCTCGACGTCCTCGTCGCTGAACTCGGTCTTCGACGGTCGGCGCTTGAGCTCCGGGAGGACGGTGTCGGGCGCGAGCCGGCGCGCCGTGAGCAGGAAGCCGGTGTGCGCGATCATGCGGTGGTCGGGTCGCACCGCGAGCCCCTGCACGTGCCATCCGCGCACCATCGTCTCGTTCGCGACCGGCTCGGTGTACCAGCCCGTCGCACGGATCGCCTCGGCGACCCGGGAGAGCTGCGTCGCGGTCGCGACGTAGCAGAGCACGACGCCACCGGGCTTCAGCGCCGTCGAGACGACGTCGATGCACTCCCACGGCGCGAGCATGTCGAGCACCACGCGGTCGACGGAGGCCGGTTCGGCCTGCTGCGGGAGCGCCTCGGCCAGGTCGCCGAGGGTGATCGACCAGTTGGCCGGATCCTCGCCGTGGAAGGTCGCGACGTTGCCTCGCGCGACATCGGCGAACTCCTCGCGACGCTCGAACGACATGAGCCGGCCCCCCGGGCCGATCGCGCGGAGCAGCCAGAGCGACAGCGCCCCGGAGCCCACGCCCGCCTCGACGACGGTCGACCCCGGGAAGATGTCGGCCTGGGCGAGGATCTGCACGGCGTCCTTCGGGTAGACGATGGCCGCGCCGCGCGGCATCGACATGACGAAGTCGCTGAGCAGCGGGCGGAGCGCGAGGTACTCGACCCCGACCGCGTTCGCGACGACCGAACCGTCGGGCAGGCCGATGATCTCGTCGTGGGCGATCGTGCCCTTGTGCGAGTGGAAGACCTTGCCGGGCTCGAGCGTGATCGTGTGCATGCGGCCCTTCGGGCCGGTCAGCTGCACGCGGTCGCCGACGCGGAACGGCCCGCTCGCCTCGCCGCGGCTCACGCGCGCGCCTGCTTGGTCGTGAGGACCTCGACGAGGTCGTCGAGCGTCCGGCCGTCGAGCGTGTCCCACACGACATCGGAGGGCGCCTCGTCGAGGGAGAGCATGTGGGGCACGCCGATCACCACGGCGCCCGCCGCGGTCGCCGACGCGAGACCCGTCGGCGAGTCCTCGATCGCGATGCACTCGGCGATGTCGACGCCGAGTCGACCGGCGGCGGCCAGGTACGGCTCGGGGTGCGGCTTCGGCGCGGCGACCTCGTCGCCCGTCACGAGCTCGTCGAAGGCGGCGAACGGGATCGCGCCGACGACGTCCTCGGCCATCGAGCGGATCGACATCGTCACGAGCGCGGTCGGGATCCCGGCGTCGCGGAGCTGCTTCAGGAGCGCCTTCGCCCCGGGCTGCCAGGGGACGCCGTGCTGGGCGAGCTGCTCGCGCACGCGCTCGGTGAGCCGCTCGACGATCGCGTCGGCCGGGAGGTCGACGCCGGCGCGCCGGAACACCTCCGCGGCGTCCCAGAGGCCCATGCCGACCATCTGCAACGCGTCCTCGTGCGTCCAGGTCCGGCCGAACTCGTGGACGAGTTCGATCTCGGCCCGCATCCAGTACGGCTCGGTATCGACGAGGGTGCCGTCCATGTCCCAGAGGACGGCGGCGGGAAGGCGCTTGGTCACAACGGGCGATTCTATCGGCACGGCCTATTGTGGACATGGGTCCGGACGTTCCGGACTCGGGAAGCGGGGCGGACCGAGTGCAGCAGCCGACCGGGTTCGAGGGCGGACGACTCCTCGTCGTGGCATTCGAAGGATGGAACGACGCCGGTGAGGCGGCCACCGGAGCCGCCCGGCTCCTGGCGGAGCGGCTCGGCCTCGTCGAGATCGCCGCGGTCGACCCCGAGCTCTACTTCGACTACCAGTTCACGCGCCCCACGATCGAGTCCGCGCCCGACGGCACGCGGCGGCTGAGCTGGCCCGGCGCCGCGATCCTCGGCCCGAGCGGCGAACCCCGCCCCGACGACGACGAGGTCGTCACGGGGCCCGGGGCGGACCGGCTGCACGTCCTCCTCGGCGCGGAACCCGCGCGAACCTGGAAGGGCTTCGCCGCCGAGCTCATCGACGCCGCGCTCACCGCCGACATCGAGGGCATCGTGCTCCTCGGGGCGATGCTCGCCGACGCCCCGCACACGCGACCCCTCTCCGTCTTCGCATCGAGCGAGAACCCGGAGGTGCGCGCCGCGCTGGGCGTCGACCGCTCGACCTACGAGGGACCGGTCGGAATCCTCAGCGTCATCGCCGACCAGGCCGAGCGCGTCGGCATCCCCACGGTGTCGCTCTGGGCGTCGGTGCCGCACTACGTGCACAACGCCCCGTCGCCGAAGGCCGTGCTCGCCCTGCTCGGCAAGGTCGAGGAGCTCACGGGGCTCAGCATCCCCCGCGGCTCGCTCGAGGACGAGGCGAAGGAGTGGGAGTCGAGCGTCGACGCCCTCGCCGCGGACGACGAGGAGATGGCCGGGTACATCACCCAGCTGGAGCAGGCCCGCGACGCGGTCGACGCGCCCGAGGCGTCCGGCGAGGCCATCGCGCAGGAGTTCGAGCGCTACCTCCGCCGTCGCGGCGACCAGCCGGGCGGCGGCCCGTGGCGTCCGCGGGACGGCGCCTGA
>NZ_SDPL01000407.1 GCF_004135055.1 Agromyces binzhouensis
AAGTGGCAGGTCGCGACGACCACGGGGCGACGCGCGCGGCGACGCGTCGCGAGCGCGGCGACGGTGCCCACGTCCGCCGCGGTCATGTGGGTGTTCACGACGTCGACGTCTCCGGCGAGGTCGCGGACCGCGCGGAGCACCTCGATCGTGCGGGCGGCCGGAGTGTGCGCGACCCCCGCCTCGTGGAGACTGGGGCGCATGCGCGGCGGGTCGCCGCCGATGACGTGCACCGCATGGCCGTCGGCCGACTGCGTGCGGGCGAGTCGGAGGACGAACTGCTCGACTCCGGAGAAGCCGTCCGAGCGGATCGCGTGCAGGACGCGGAGGGGAGCGCTCACGTGTCGCCCGCCGCCCGCCCGCGCGCGTGGCGCCCCGGCGCCCGCTGCGCCTCGATCGATCGGGCGAGTTCGAGGTAGCGCGCCGCGACCTCGCGCCACGAGTGCTGCTCCGCGGTGGCCCGCGCACGCGCACGCCACGCCTCGCGCACCTCGGGGTCGAGCCCGTCGAGCTCCGCGAGGCGTGCTCCGACCGGCGCGGCCTCGCGATCGACGAGGAAGCCGTTCTCGCCGTCGACGACGATGTCGGGCGCGAAGCCCACCCTCGTCGACACGACCGGCACGCCGCACGCCAGCGCCTCCAGCACGACGAGCGCATTGGCCTCGTAGGCGCTCGGCAGCACGAGCACATCGGACGCGCGGAGCAGCGGGACCGGGTCGGACCGCTCGCCCGCGAACACCACGCGCTCCGGGACGCCGACGCGTCGGGCCTGCGCACCGGCTCGCCTGATCATGTCGGCGGAGCCGCCGACGACGAGCAGCACGACGCCGGGCGCCATCCGGAGCGCCTCGATCGCGAGGTGCAGGCCCTTGCGTTCGAACTCGTGCCCGATGAAGACCGCGACCGTCGTGTCGTCCGCGATGCCGAGTTCGCGACGGACGGCGGCCCGCTCCGCGGCATCGCCCGGGCTGAACCGCTCGACGTCGACCCCGTTCGGGATGACCGTGACCGGCGGCCGCACGCGACCGTACACCTCGGTCAGCAGCCGCGCCTCCTGGCCGGTCAGCGCGACCACGGCGCGATGCGTGCGTCCGCGATACCGGAGGCGGTCGCGGAGCGCGGTGAACAGGTGCACCGGATTGCGCACCATCCGCCATGCGTAGTTGCCGCGTGCGCGCATGGCGGCCTGGAGCAGGCCGTGGTTGACGTAGACGTCGCCGGCCATCACGTCGTTGTGCGTGAACGAGATCGCATCGGGCCGCTCGGCGAGGAAGCGCTTCGCGCGCCGTGTGCCGACCGTGCTGAACCAGACCACGTTGCCGGCGCGCGCCAGGTGCATGCCGAACGTCGTGCGATGCGGTCGCGCGAGCGTGCGTCCGGCGTCGGCGGCCGTGAACCGCTCGACCGGCACTCCCGCCGCGCGGAACTCCTGCTCGAGCGCGTACGCGACGCCGGCGACGCCGCTGCCGGGCTCGATCGTCGGTGCGATCTGGACGATGCGGGTCATCCGGTGGCCCGGTCGGCGGGTGCGGAGCCGCGCTCGGCCAGCAGCTGCTCGGCGAGCGCGAGGTATCGGCGCGCGACCTCGCGCCAGCCGTACGGTTCGGCCGACGCTCGGGCACCACGGCTCAGGGCGGCGAACGCCTCGTCGTCGAGCGTCGCGAGCTCCTCCATCCGCTCGCCGACGGCCTCGGGGTCGCGCTCGACCAGGTAGCCGTTCACGCCGTCTCGCACGATCTCCGGGGCGAAGCCGACGGGCGTCGCGATGACGGGCAGTCCGGCCGCGAGCGCCTCGAGCACGACCAGCGCGTTCGCCTCGTAGGCGCTGGGGAAGACGAAGTAGTCGCACGCGGAGAGCAGGTGCGGCAGGTTGCTGCGCGGGCCGAGGAACAGGACGCGGTCGCCGACGCCGTGCTCGATCGCCTCGGCATGCGACTCGGCGATGATGTCGTCGTTCCCGCCGATCACCATCAGCAGCGTGCTCGGGGCGGTCGCCAGCCCCCTGATCGCGAACGAGAGGCCCTTGCGCGAGAACTCGTGCCCCACGAACACGCCGACGCGCTCCTCGTCGCCGAGGCCGAACTCCGCGCGCGCAGCGGACCGTTCCTCGGGAGTCGGCGGGCGGAACCGCTCGAGGTCGACGCCGTTCGGGATGACCTCGATCCGCGGACCGATCGGACCGTACGTCGCCCGCAGGTCGTCGGCGTCGCCCTCGGACAGGCAGACCGCCACGCGATGGGCGTGCCCGCGGTACCGGATGCGATCGCGGAGGTAGATGAAGAGATGCACCGGGTTGCGGTAGATGCGCCACGGCGATCGGCCGCGGGCACGCATCGAGGCGAGCAGCACGCCGTGGTTGACGTACACGTCACCGGCGACGACGTTGTTGTGGCAGATCGAGATCGCGTCGGGCCGCTCGGCGAGGAACCGCTTCGCTCGCCGGGTGCCCACCGTGCTGAACCAGATCATCCGCCAGCCGCCGCGGATGCGGGCGAGGACGGTGTTGCGCGGCCAGGGGAGCATCCGCCTCCGGCGTGCCGAGTCGAACGTGAACCGCTCGACCGTCGCGCCGAGCGCGCGGAACTCCTCCTCGAGATGCCACGCGACGCCGGCCACGCCGGTGCCCGCGCCGATGAAGGGCACGATCTGCACGATACGGGTCATGCTGTGGCCTCCGCGGGGGTGTCGGTGGTCTGGGTCGCCGGCGTCGCGCCGGTGCTCCGCGCCGGGATCGTGGTCGCTGCGGTGAACCGCGCCTCGACCCGCACCGGCCCGAGCCGCGTGATCGCCGCGCGGCGCC
>NZ_SDPL01000408.1 GCF_004135055.1 Agromyces binzhouensis
GCCCGGTCGCCCGGTCGCCCGGTCGCCCGGGGCGAGGCCGGGGCGCGTCAGCGGGCCAGGCGATCCTCCATGCCCCAGGGCTGGCCGTAGCCGCCCTCGGCCTCGGCGCGGGCCATCAGGTCGAGGAACGGCTCCGCGTCGAACGCCTCCGGGCCGAGGACGCCGCGGCCCGACCAGACACCGGAGGCGAGCAGCTCGAGCGCGATCACCGGGTTGAGGGCGGTCTGCCACACGACGCACTGCGCCTCGTACTCGCGCATCGTCCACTCGTTGTCGCTCACGTGGTAGAGGTACACCTCGCGCGGCTCGCCGTCGGTGCCACGGCCGGTCACCCAGAGGCCGGCGCAGGTCTTGCCGGTCATCCGCGGGCCGATCGTCGCGGGGTCGGGCAGGGCCGCGGCCACGACATCGCGCGGAGCGACCTCGACCGGCCCGCTCGCGCTGCGCACGCGGATCGGCGTCGTCGAGTCGAGCCCGAGCAGGTGCAGCGTCTTCAGCACGGTGATGAACTCGTCGCCGAGGCCGTACTTGAAGGTCACGCGCTTCGCGTCGACCCAGCGCGGCATGAGGAGCACCTCCTCGTGCTCGACGTTCACGCACTCGACCGGGCCGATGCCCTCGGGGAACTCGAACACCTCGGGCTCGCTGAACGGGGGCGTCGTGTACCAGCCCCGGTCCCGCTCCCACACGACGGGCGGGTTCAGGCATTCCTCGATCGTGGTCCAGATGGAGAACGAGGGGGCGAAGATCTCGTTGCCCGCCTCGTCGCGCACCACGAGGTTCGCGCCGTCGCGCGTGCCGAGCTCGTCGATCTCGCTGAAGAGGTGGTCGGCCGCGTAGCGCGCGAAGACGTCGGAGAGTCCGGGCTCGACGCCCATGCCGACGAGCGCGAGGCGCCCCGCCGTCTCCCAGTCGTCGGCCTGCGCGAACTGGTCGTCGCCGAGCTTCACGCCGGCCTCGGCGTACGGGTCGGTCGGGTGCGGTTCGGACAGGCTCATGGCCATGTCGAGGTAGTCGGCGCCGGCGGCGAGCGCGCCGCGGAAGATCGACGGCACGAACTTGGGCTCGACCGCGTTCATCACGTGGGTGGCGCCGTGCTCGCGGGCGACGGATGCCACGACCTCGGGGTCGCTCGCATCCACCTGCGCGGTGGCGAACCGTGCCGCGACGTCGTCGCCGTGCTTCGCGGCGATCCAGTCGACCGTGCGGCGGGCGCGGGATTCGTCGTAGTCGCTCACGACGAGGAGCTCGAAGAAGTCGCGGCGAGCGGCGATCTTGGCGATGGCATCGCCCACGCCCCCCGCGCCGATGAGGAGGATTCGCATGCTGGGTACGCTAGCCGCGATCCACTCAATTGTCCAGATGGATAATTGAGCGGACGTCCATCGTCGCACCGGCGGATGCCGACGCCTTCGGGAGGAACTCCCCATTCCGGTGCGGCGTGTCGCAGCCGTCGCAACGGCGTGTCCCGGCGTTCTTCCTCCCGAACGAGACCGGCGCACACCGAGGACGACGGCGAGACGCGAGCACGGCGCTGGAGATGGGGCACGGACCACCCGCGTCAGCCGAACGCCGGTGGCAGGCCGCGGGCGGCGCGGACCAGCGCGGCATCCGCCACTGCGCGTGCGACGGCCGCGATCACCGTCGGCCAGTCCTCGAGCACGTGCCGGGCACTCGGCCGGACCACGGGAACGCCGAACGCCTGACCGACCAGGGTTCGATCCCGGTCCCGATGGAACTCCTTCGGACCCGAGTGATGGGCGCGTCCGTCGATCTCGAAGAGCACCATGCCATCGATCAGCCCGTCGAACCGGCCGAGGTTCGCGAAGCGCACCTGCGGCACCACCGAATGGCCCGCATCGACGAGCCTTCGGACGAAGAGGCTCTCCACTCCCGACTCGAGCCTCCCCGTGTACTCGTCGACGAGCACGCGCGTCGTCGCGACGCCCGCCAGGACGGCCTCGACCCCGAGACGCGTCAGCACGCGCTCGTGCAGGACCGAGTCGATGGCCGCTCGCGCATGCTCCTCGGGGAGGCATCGCACCGCGCGTGCCAGCGCGGCCTCCGGCGAGACGATCCAGTCGAACGCCCGCTCCGGAGCCGGGTCGGGCGCCCAGTGCACGCGCGGCGCTCCCGCCACGGCGTCTCGGACTCCGTCTGCTCGCCGACGGTGGTGGGCGGCGAGCGGATGCCACGCCATCGACGCACCTCCCCGGTCGGACCGCGATGCGGGCTGGACGTGCCCCGCGGACGGCGGTGCATGCAGGTGCAGCACGTCATCCTCGCCGGCCCAGACCCCGAGCCTTCGCAGGGCCGAGACGCAGCCGATCGCCGCGCCGGTCGCGACCGCCGCCAGCTGCTCGCGGTCGGCCGACGGAGCGGCGATCCAATCACGTCGGGGCCGGATCACGGCTCCATGTGCGACCGCGCGCGAGATCTGCCTTCGGTCGACGCCTCGGGCGATCAGGGTGCTGGCGCGGGCCACGTGGCCGAGCCGGGAGAGCTCGTCGAGGAGTCGGGGCATGCGGTGAGACTCGCGGATCCGAGGCGCGAGCCCGGGCTGGTCGGCCGGATCCGGGGAGGAACCCGCCCGACGGATGGCTTCGGGAGGTGGAGTTGGGAGCGGTCGTGCTCGCACGGGAGGAGGAATCGATCGGCCCGCGGCGTGTCGCCCCGCGACACGCCGACGGGCGGCCGGAAGTTCCTCCCGACGGCGGGCGGACGGCTGAGGATGGCGGGTGGCGAGCGTCGGCGGGCGGACGGACGGCAGGGATGGCGGGCGGCGGCCGACGCGCCG
>NZ_SDPL01000409.1 GCF_004135055.1 Agromyces binzhouensis
GTCGCCCGTCGAGCCGGAGGCATCCGTCACCGCCGCCGACGGCCCGGCCGGCCCCGGAGCATCCGTCGAGCACGCGGCCACGGCGGACGAGGGCGCGCCCGGCGAGGACGCACTCCCCAAGGTCGAGCGCATGGACGTCGATCCCGAGGCCGGCGAGCGCCTCGAGACCGACGTGACGAGCGACGCCGTGACCGTGCGCCGGTCTCCGCGCTACGGCAGCTTCCTCCTGCTCGGCGCCGCGCTCGGCGTGCTGGTCGCGCTGATCCTCACGTTCGCGTTCCCCGAGAACGACCAGTTCGACCGCGGGCAGGTGTTCGGCTTCCTGCTGCTGTGGTGCGGCGCGGGCGGGCTCGCGCTCGGCGGCGTCACCGCGCTCGTCATCGACCGCGTGCTCGCGAAGCGCCGCGGCACGGCCGTCGCCGAGCACGAGTCGACGCACTACGTCGACGACGACCGGGACGACTGATCGTCACGGGCGGCGAGCAGCAGCCGCTCGAACTCCTCGACGCTGCCCTGCGCACGCTCGAGGTCGGCCCGCCGCAGGACCGGATGCCACGTGCCCGCCGTATCGCGGCCGAGCACGACCGGCAGGCCCGCGTCCGCGAGGGCGGCGGATGCTCCGGCATCCGTCACCTCGTTGCGGTGCCGGAGGGTGAACGGCACCCCGACGCGGAGCACCATGGCGTCCCACTCCGGCTTGCGGCGCCAGGTGTGGGTGATGTCGCAGAGCGCGCACTCCCTGGTGCCCAGGAGGTGGCCGACGATGTAGGCGAGGTCGCCCCGCACGCCGCCGTCGGCGTCGTAGATCCCGAGGTACTCGGCGTACTCGCCCATGCGATCAGCGTCGCAGGTCCGACCGAGGGCAGCCTGTGAGCGGCGAGCCGCGCGTCAGCTGAGCTGCGTGCGCTCGACCCACTCCAGGTACTCGGGCGTGACCGTGCCGGTCACGTACTCGCCCGTGAAGCACGAGAGGTCGAGGCTGTCGATCGACGTCCCCTCGGTGATCGCCGCCTGGAGGTCCGCGACCTCCTGGTAGATCATGTGGTCGGCGCCCAGCTCACGCGCGATCTCGGGGATCTTCCGGTCGTGCGCGACGAGCTCGGCGCGGCTCGGCATGTTGATGCCGTACACGTGCGGGAAGCGCACCGGCGGCGCGGCCGACGTGAACGTCACCTTGTTCGCGCCGGCGGCACGCGCCATCTCGACGATCTGCTTCGAGGTCGTGCCGCGCACGATCGAGTCGTCGACGATGAGCACGTTCTTGCCCTTGAACTCGGTGCCCATCGCGTTCAGCTTCTGCCGGACCGAGCGCTTGCGCGCGGCCTGCCCCGGCATGATGAACGTGCGGCCGACGTAGCGGTTCTTGTAGAAGCCCTCGCGGTACTCGATCCCGAGCTTCTGGGCCACCTGCATCGCGGCGGGCCGTGAGGAGTCGGGGATCGGCATGACCACGTCGACGTCGCCGTGGTCCATGTGCGTCGCGATGGTGTTCGCGAGGCGATCGCCCATGCGCAGGCGCGCCTCGTAGACGGAGATGCCGTTCATGATCGAGTCGGGACGCGCGAGGTAGACGTACTCGAACGAGCAGGGGATGAGGCGCGGGTTCCTCGCGCACTGGCGCGAGATCATCTCGCCCTCGGTCGTGATGAAGACGGCCTCGCCGGGTTCGACGTCACGCACGACCTCGTAGTCGCCGTTCTCGAGCACGAGCGACTCGGATGCCACGATCCACTCGTCCTTGCCGGACTCCGTCGTGCGCCTGCCGAGGATCAGCGGTCGGATGCCGAACGGGTCGCGGAACGCGAGCAGGCCGTGGCCGGCGATCATCGCGATGACCGCGTACGAGCCCTCGACGCGCTCGTGCACCTGCGCGACCGCGTTGAACACCTGGTCGGGGTCGAGTTCGAGGCCGGTGATCTGGCCCTGCAGCTCGGTCGCGAGCACGTTGAGCAGCATCTCGGTGTCGCTCGTGGAGTTCACGTGGCGGCGGTCGATGCGGAAGAGGTCCTCGGACAGCTCGCGCGTGTTCGTGAGGTTGCCGTTGTGCACGAGGATGATGCCGTACGGCGCGTTCACGTAGAACGGCTGCGCCTCCTCCTCGCGCTCGGCGGCGCCCTTCGTCGTGTAGCGCACGTGCCCGAGGCCCATCCGGCCGAGCAGCGAGCGCATGTCGCGCGTGCGGAACGCCTCGCGGACCTGCCCGCGCGCCTTGTGCATGTGGAAGATCGGGCCGTCGGCCGTCGCGATGCCCGTCGAGTCCTGCCCGCGGTGCTGCAGGAGGAGGAGGCTGTCGTAGATCTGCTGGTTGACGGGCTCGGTGGAGACGATGCCGACGATGCCGCACATGCGAGCGATGGCTCCTCGGGAGGTGTGGTGATGCGTCCGAGCTGGACGATACATCCTCGCATACGCGCGCGTGTGAGCCGGCTGTGCGGATGCCGCTGCTCACCTGAGCGGCGCCGTGCGCGGACGGCTCCATGGCGGCCCGGGGATTCCGGTGGCCAAACGATGAATGTACCCCGCACGGGTCGTACGTGGGGAGGATTTTCCGGATCCCTCCCGTGGGTTCTCGATTTCCGCGAAGGATGCGTCGGACCCTCCCCCCGAACGGGGGACGTGTGCCACGCTTCCCGACATTCGCATCATCGCGGCGCGGCGACCGTTCGGGGGGACCGCCGCCGCCTGCTCAGAAAGGGCTCGTCCATGAAGCTCACCTCGTTGCGCGCGGCACTCGCCGGCGCCGCCCTCGTCGCCTGCGGGCTCCTCGCCGCGCCGACCGCCGCGTCGGCCGC